>JAEYVW010000067.1 GCA_023429365.1 Bacteroidota bacterium | reverse complement strand
CAAAAGCTCAGTTAATCCACTCCTTTATTACCCTAAGGAAGCGATTTATTATTTCCATACAATTAAATTTCTGAGCAATGAAAAAAGTCTACTTTTTACTCGCGGCGGTCCTGCTTGTGGCCACGGCCTGGTCGAAGACTACGACCTGGACCGGCGGTGCCAATACAGCATGGGACAACGCTGCAAACTGGGATAACGGTGTTCCGGCCAGCGGAGACCATGTTATCTTTCCAAACAACACTTCGGTCAACCTGACAAGGGTAGCCTTTGGTGGTAATCTGAACCTGGCGAGTTTGACTATTTTAGGCAACTCCACAGTAAGGTTTTCCAACTCGGTGATCCGGACAATTACCATAACCAACGGCGCTGCCGGTGATGATTTCGTAATTGATGCCGGTGCTGACTTAACGATTGGAGCAGGAATTAGCCTGACACTCGGTAGCGGTACAGCCGGCAATCCTACGTCGGCGGCTATCGATGGTACGCTGATTGTTGAAAGCGGAAGGACTTTAGATGCCGACAACGCTAACGTACTTACAACTGTGGGTGGTATCATCCAGAATTCAGGATGGGTATACGGCCATGCTGCAAGACTTTCTTTTGCTGCAGGTTCAGCTTATATCCATGCCAGGAACGGTGGTGGCATTCCAAGAGCTTCCTGGGATAGCAATTCTACCTGTAGCGTGGAAGGTTTTGTGAACTCAGTTGTATCAGATCTGAATCAGACATTTGGAAATTTTACCTGGAATAGCCCCTTACAGACAAGTAATTTCAACTTTTCAGGTGGTTTATCAACAGTAAAAGGAAATTTTACTGTGGCTAACACAGGTTCAGGCAGCATCCGCCTGAAGAATACCGGAACTCCCACTACTACTATTGTTCAGGGCGATTATATTCAAACTGGTGGTACATTATTACTGGTTGGTTCCAGCGGTACACATACGCTAAGAGTAAACGGCGATTTCACCATGACTGGCGGTACGCTTTCAAGAGGTGGTACTCCCGGAGCTAGCAGCAATGCGAACGTTGCATTTGTAGGTGGTGTGCCCCAGGTGTTCACAAAGGATCCCTCAGCTGTAATTTCAAACGCGATTAACTTTTCAATTCCTACAGGTTCTATTGTAGACTTCGGTACATCTGAGCTGGATGGTTCGACAGGTGCTTTTGTACTGAGTGCAGGTGGTAAGATTATCACAGCTCACAGCGAAGGTCTCGGTCCCAATGGCTCTATTCAAATGACACGCACATTTAACAGTGGTGCGGATTATGAATTCCAGGGCGAGTCTACCGGTGTTTTTACAACCACTTCTTCTAATATTATTCGCGACCTGATCATCAATAATTCTGTAAACGGACAGAATGTAGTATTGTCTCAACCGATGGAAGTATCGCGTATGCTGGTACTCACCGACGGTATGCTGACAACTTCTGCATCCAACCTGCTCACCATTCGTGCAACAGGTGGTGCTTCTGCCCCTACACCTACTTCATTTGTTAATGGACCTTTGGCAAAAACAGGTAATACAGCTTTTACTTTTCCTGTGGGTAGTGCCGGAGAAGGATATCGCACAATCGGTATCACAGCGCCTTCAGTTAGTGCAACATTCCGTGCTGAATTTGTAAGGAGCAATCCTGAAGTTGCAGCGCTTGCACCAACTATCACTCAGATCAGCGCCTGCGAATATTGGGAACTTGATCGTACAAGCGGTGGTTCCGCTACTGCACGTGTTGTGCTGTCATGGGAAAGCCTGAGCTCCTGCAATGGTGTAAATTATGTTACAAACCCCGCTACTCTTCGCGTAGCTCACCTGGTAGGTACTACCTGGGTAGATGAAGGCAATTCTGCATTTACTGGCGATGCCACTTCAGGTACCGTTACATCTTCAAATGCCGTTGCAACTTTCAGTCCTTTTATCCTGGCCAGCAGTTCTGTACTGGACAACCCGCTGCCGGTTGTTTTCGCCAACGTGAAAGCATATGAGAAAAATAATGGTGTTCAAATCGACTGGAGCAACCTGACTGAAAAAGATGTTGCGAAATATATAGTTGAGCGTTCGTCTAATGGTACTGACTTCGTCGCAATCGGACAGCAGTTGCCAACCAGCAACCAGGATGATAAAGCTGACTACACTGCATTCGATGCAACTCCGTTAGCTGGCACAAATTACTATCGCATCAAAGCTGAAGAAACAACAGGTAAGATCGTTTACAGTAAAGTGTTGAGTGTAACACTTGGCGTCACAACGCAAAGCCTGAGATTGTACCCCAACCCGGTTAAAGGTCACCAGGTGAATATCAGCCTGTCCAATGTAAGAAGCGGTCAGTATGACCTGCGTGTAGTGAATATCAATGGCCAGGATGTTTACAAACAAAGGGTCAACAGCCAGGGAAGTACAATTACACAAACTATTGATCTTCCGGCCAGCATGGCACCAGGTGTTTATAACATGGTGGTGACAGGTGCTGACTATCGTCAAACAAAAATGTTCATAGTTCAATAATTGAAAGGATCACCAATAGAGACAAGCCGGTCAGCAATGACCGGCTTTTTTTATGAAAAATATTTTGTCCCAAACTGTAAACATTTTATCAGAATCACTTGCAATTATGGCGGGCTCTGTATAGATTTGTACTACCTGATTTTAGTCATCCCGTCCAATTCTTCTGAAATCCGTACCATCATTTTCCAATCAACAATAACCTAAGTAACACTACGTGGCAACGGGTTTCATTTTAGTGGGAATGCCGCTTTAATTCCAACTCCTTTCTAAAACTACCAGGTCTTGGTTTCATAATTCACTATTAATTTTTTGTGAATGTGAAAATTCCCGCAGATGAAAAAAATCTACTCACTCATCATATTTTTAATCGTTACGCTTACTGCCCTTTCACAGGTCCGTGAATGGACTGGTGGCAGTGGAGCCTGGAACGATGCAACAAACTGGAACCCCGCAGGTCTGCCGGCCTCTTCTGATATATTGCTTTTTGAAAACATCTCTGCCACGATTTCAAATGTCCCTGAAATTTCAATAAAGGGGCTGATCTTAAATAATAGTAATATCATATTACAGGGAGCTGCCGGTACGAAAACTATTTCGGTTGGTGAAAGCAATCAGGAGACAGCACTTGAAATAAACAACGAAGCCAGTCTTACTCTCAGCAATAGCCTGGCAATGGCACTGGCAGCTAATGCACACGCTAATATAGACGGTGTTTTAATTGTTCATTCGAACAGTAAATTTTTATCAGATAGTGACGGCACCAGCTATACCGTCATAAATGGCACATTACAAAATGCTGGTGAGGTTTTCTCCACTGCATCAACACTGGAATTTGGCAGCGAGTCGAAATATGAGCATACCCTTGATAAGGGTAGAATACCAGATGCAACCTGGCATGTCGGTTCAACCTGCCTGATAAAAGGCACGGTAACTAAAGCTCCAGCCGGACTAAATCAGTCATTTGGTAATTATATATGGGATTGTGAACTACAGGCAACAGGTGCTTCACTGGGCGCTGCGATTCCAACTGATGTAAGGGGCAATCTCGTCATCAAAAAAGCAGGCAAACCAAATGATGCGCTTGCATTTTTGACTCTACCTGAAAATCTGAAGATTGGTGGAAGTTTTAGCCTCCATGAGGGTCAGTGTGTTAGTGCCGACAAAAATGTAACGATCAACCTTGCCGGAGATCTGATCCTAGCAGGCGGTAGTTTGCGTTCAGGGACTGCTGCAATACAGGTGAATTTTAATGGGATCCAAAAACAGATCTATTCAAAGACTGGTGGTCAGGCCCAGGGAATAAAGTTCAGGGTTTTAAATAAAGCATGTCTCGACCTGGGAGATGCAGTGGTGGATGGCGAGGGAGACTTTGTTGTAGATGCAGGGGCTATGCTGGTGACAGCACATGCGGAAGGTCTTGATGCCACCGGAAATTCAGGTGCAGTTCAGGTCAAAGGCAATAGAGTATTTAGCAGTGAGGCCGATTACGCATTTACCGGAAGCGTCCCACAGGTAACGGGTCCCGGCCTTCCAGCTACGGTTAGAAGCCTGATCATCGATAACAAAGCCGGAACAAATCCGGGTGCAGGTGTTGTTCTTTCGAAAGAAACGCTTGTGACAAAAGAACTGGCGCTACTAAGCGGCTACCTCGAATCCTCCAATACAAAAATGCTGACGATTGGAGAAAGCGGTGAAGCACGCGGTTCCGAATTTTCTTTCGTTACCGGCCCGATGCGTAAGACCGGAAGTACTGCATTTACTTTTCCGACTGGTTGGGCTGGCGCTGGTGGAGGACAGATACCCATTGCTGTTGAATTGATGGGTTCTGTATCGACGATTCAGGCAGAATATAAACGAGCGCCGGCAACAGATAAAGGCACCACGATCAATGCACCGCTGCACCATATTAACTATTGTGAATATTGGGAACTGTTTCCTGTCTCGGGAAGCCCCAAAGCGATCGTTACCATGTATTATAATGCGCATAGCAGCTGCGCCCCCATATCACTGATCAATGATTTTTCTTCTGCCCGGGTAGCGCGTTCTGATGGCAAGTCCTGGTCGCAAATTGGAAATGCAGGCGATAGTCTTACGGGTGGAAATGGATATGTGATCTCCGATAATGCAGGCATCAGTATCAACAAAGAGCAAAGATTTTATGCGCTGGGAAATATCACTAACGCCACTGACCCGCTGCCCGTAATGTTTGATAATGTGCTGGCATATGAAAAAGACCACGGTGTCAAAATCGAATGGAGCAATCTGACCGAAAGAGATATTGCGATCTATTATGTGGAGCGCTCCACCAATGGTTTGGACTATACTATTATTGGACAGTTCCTGCCAACCAGTAATCGCGATGACAAAGCACAATACACGGCTTTTGACGAAAAACCGTCGCCGGGTTTAAATTTTTACCGCATTAAAGTAATCGAAAGAAGTACGAAGATCATATTCAGCAAGGTAATGCGGGTGGAAACCGGCATGCCTGGTCAGAAGCTGACGCTGTATCCCAATCCTGTAACGAATAAACAGATCATGCTTGGAATTTCCGGAGTATCGGAAGGCCTGTATGATATCCGTGTCATAAATGTTCTTGGTCAGCCTGTTTTGCAAAGCAAAATGGAAAAGAAGGGAGATTTCATGACCCAGACGCTGAGGCTACCCTCTTTAACCCCTCCCGGTATGTACCAGGTAATTATTAGCAGCGCGAATTACCGGGAGTCAAAGTCGTTCATTGTTCAGTAAGGGTATTGAGAGTACCCAATAGAGAAGGGGCCGGCCATTAATTTGCGCTGGCCCTTATTGTTTCTTATAAATAACGCGTAATTGATCCAGACCCTTAATGCCGGCCGGCTTACCTCAGTTTGTTGAGGCTTTTGATCAGTTTTTCATCCCTGCGGATCCCTCTTATGGCGAGGAAGTAAAAAACAGGCACCAGGAATACAAATACAGAAGACAAGGCTATAACGCCGGGCAGACCTTTTATTTCCATAAAAAATAGGATGACCGTAAGAATTGAAAGGATCAGACCTGTAAGAGCAAGCTTGAATTGCATCTTCCTGTCTTTATATAAAAATATAGTTACCATGCTCAGTATCACCGATGCGCCTGTGAGGACAATCAGGAACAGGCTGCTACCTGCTGTAATTGTGGACATGATGCCACTGGTAGCCGTGGCATTCTGTTCGGCACCACCAAAAAATGGAAACAGGAAACTTAGAATCGCGCAGGTCGCTGCCAGTAATAACCAGAGACTTTGTTGACGTTGGATCATACCATATCTTTTGTCAAAAATAAGGTAAGAACAGCCTTACGTCAACAGGTATTGAAAATTGAATGGAATGGGGCGGCTTTCGCAGATCCTGGTGTAGAATTCGCTGTGGTCTCGGTATTTCCGTAAATCAAAGCGCAAGGGAACACGGATTGCCAGGATTTTTATGATCTGTCAGGATCTTATCCTAAAAAATCATAACGATCATAAATATCCGCGTTCCCTAAATATTTGGAAAAGAGAAAAGTCCTCATTTTCAAATTACCACATTTTCAAATTATTCAACTTAGCTGTCGCTGGAAATCATCATGATCCCAGCTGATGTTGATCCTGTCGATCTTGCCGTGGTCGTTGAGATGGAAAATGAAGATATGATCGCTGTCGAATGATTTGCCTTTATTTACGATCCCTGCAAAGTCTTTCGCCTGCGTACCACGTATCACCACCTGGCAACGTATGGTATCGCCATCTTCTGCTACCGCCGCATCAACAGTATTGTCGACATTAGGAAAGCATTCTATGATAGATGTCCAGAGCGCTCGTCCCAATTCCCCGATCTTTCCCTTTCCTTCATCGCCGATAGCTTCGAAATGCACCTCACCTTCGGGGTCACAAAAGCTGAGCATTTTGTTAACATCGCGTTGCTGGTACGCAAACATAAATGAGACACATGCATTTTTTAAACTTAATTCCTGTTGTTGGAGTGTTGTCATAAAAAAAAGATTTAATGATTAATGAAATTTATAAAGAGCTCAATTGTTCTGCTGGTATAAGATTTCTATAATCCCAATACGAGGATACATTAGCGATCTTCCATTTTCCGTCTATTTTTTCCATGATGCGCTGGTCCTTGCTATAAAAATACTTTGTGTCATTTTCATAACTATTGTATTGATCCCATGCCAGGTATGCCAGGTTTTCGGAAAAGAATTTTACGATCATATTTCTTCGCTCTACCATCGGGTGGGAGCTGCCACCTTTTTCCACGGGGTTATCCTTTATGTACGCGGCTACATTTTTAGATACTTCATCCCAGCCTGCTTTCGCTGAGAAAGTGCCATCCTCATTATTCCAGGCCTGGAATGCGTATGAATCATGCACGAAATGTGTTTTCCAGCATTCAAAATCGCGTTGATAGAAACAGGTGGTTTCATCTTCTATTGTTTTCAATATGGCCAATTTCTCGTCGGCTTCACTAAAACTTTTTTTATCGGCCGAATCTTTTGCGGGTTGGCTACACGAGCAAACCAGCGAGATAAAAAGCAGGTAGAATAACTTTTGCATGTCCTATAAAATTTACGCTAAGGTATTGTTGCTGCGCACCCGGGTATTGTAGAAATGCGCCAACCTCTTGTAAAAATGCGTCAGGTACCCGGCAGGCTTTGAGGCTTTGGCTTTTTTAACAGGTTGGCAAGCTCGGTATTCTCGCGCAGGTATTGCTGAGGTGTGCGCCCCGTAAACTCTTCGAAATCCTTGATAAAATGGGCCTGGTCATAAAACTCGGCCTCATAAAAGACTTCGGGCCAGTTGACTTTTTTCTTACCGGCTACAAGATTGCAGATATAACTCATCCGGCGGATGCGTGCATAGTATTTTGGGCTAAGACCCACTTTTTGAAGAAAACGTCTTTCGAAGGTGCGGCGCGACATATGGCTGTCTTTCAAAAGATCCTGCACATTGAGCATCCCGTTTTTTTCTACCACCCGGTTAGCTGCCTTGTCAATAAAATCGGGCTCTGGTTTGTTGAGACTGATATGATGAAGCAGCATTTCTTCCAGCAGTTTTGCTTTCTCTACCGCACTGGGGGCGTTTTTGACCTGGGAAACGAAATCTTTGAAATAGGGTTGAAACAGACAACTAAAAAGTTCTGCTCTTTCTTCAGTTAACTCAAAAGCTGTAAGCCCAAACAGCGTCGCCAGGGCTGAAGGTTTGAAAACGATACCGGCTATGCCAATTTTACCAATCAGGTATAGCTTGTAACTATAAACCGAGAGGCCAGCAATAAACTGGGGAGGTACGGCAAGCCGTTCGTATTTTTTATTTTGAAGGAAATAAGGGCTTCCGTAATTAATCGCAATGGAACAAAAGCTGTTTGGCGGGGATTCAATTACCAGTTCCTTATCCAGTACAGCATCGGACTCCCAGACATAGTAACATTCAACAAATTCTGAAAGACTTTCTGTTGGATGAAATTTCTGGTAGTTCATGGCTGCAAGGCTTATTTAAATTTCGGCAATAATGC
>JAEYVW010000017.1 GCA_023429365.1 Bacteroidota bacterium | reverse complement strand
CATCTTAATCCTTAGTTATGATAAGCAAAAAGTACTTTTTATTGGCAGGTTTATTCTGTCTGCTGGCAACGTTTGGTAGCGCTCAAACCCAAGTTGGTAGCAGCTACGACGTTTCTGATTCTTCAGTTGTTCCTTCTAAAAGGATGCCCCAGCACACTGAATTTTTAAATGGAACCAACAATTTCCCTGCGAAACCTCGTAATCAATGGGAAATAGGTATTAAAGGCGGTGCTTTCACAGTTAGTGGTGATATTCCTGCCGTTTTCCCAACACTGGGTTTTGGTCTCCATGTTAGAAAAGCCTTTGGTTATGTTTTCTCTATGAGGCTTGAGTATTTGAATGGTACTGGTAAAGGATTGAACTGGAAACCTTCCGGTGTTATCCCAACCACTCCTGATAACCCTTGGAACGCAGCAGGTTATACAGGGGTTTACTACAATAACTACAAAACAAAGGTTCAGGATCTGTCACTTCAAGGTATAGTTACCTTGAACAATATCCGATTCCACAAATCTAAAACAGGGTTCAACTTCTACGCATTTGGTGGTATAGGTGGAACTGTATATGATACTAAGGTGAATGCGCTGAACGGCAATACTCCTTATAATTTCGGCGGTATCAACGGTGGTGTATATAAAGACAGGAAAGACACTCGTAAAGAGCTGAAAGATCTAATGGATGATTCTTATGAGTCTGCTGCTGAAAGCCATGGTGACACTCGTCCTAAACTTTTCGGCGATACTTTTAAGCCTTCTGGTACAGTGGGTCTGGGTATTGCTATTAAACTGAGCAATCGTATCAATATCGCCATTGAAGATCGTGTTACTTTTATCAAAGACGACCTTTTGGATGGTCAGCGTTGGGCTGAGCAGGGCGACCTTACCCGCGATTTCGACTCTTATAACTATGCTACAATTGGTTTAAACTTCAACCTGGGTGCAAAATCTGTTGAGCCATTGTGGTGGCTGAACCCACTGGATTACGCTTACAGCGAAATCCGCAACCCTCGCCTGATGAGGTTGCCAAAACCCGTATTGCCTGATGCTGATGGCGACGGTATCACAGACCAGTTTGACCAGGAGCAAACACCTGCAGGTGTTCCAGTTGATTCACATGGTGTAAGTCGCGATACTGATGGTGACGGTGTTCCTGATTATAAGGATAAAGAACTTATTACACCTACACATTGCCAACCTGTTGATGCTGATGGCGTAGGTAAATGCCCATGCCCTGCTGAAGAGTGCTTTGAGAATTATATCAAGAGGGATGCTAATGCCTGTGCAGAAAAATTAGGAGCTTTACCAAGCATTTCTTTCCGCAAAGGTTCTAATACATTAAGCGACGACAACAAAGCTGTATTGGCTACTGTTGCTGCAAAACTGCGTAACGCTCCTGAGTGTAAAGTAGTCGTGATCGGTTACTGCTCTTCTAGCAAGAAAGAACAGCAATTGAGTTGGGATCATGTAAATAAAGTGATCACTCACCTGGTAGAGCAGGAAGGTTTAAGCGCTGATCGCTTTATCTTTAACTATGGCCAGGAAGGTGGTGACTGCGATACAGTTGATCTGCGCGGTGCTGCTGAAGGTGAAGAAGGACCCAATACTGTGGCTCCTCCACACCCCAACCTTCGCAAGAGATAATTAATAGTGATTACTTTTTGCTGATAAAAACAGGCCCTCCCCATCAGGGGAGGGCTTTTTAGTGAGGCTTGATTTGGGCAATAGTTTGATTTTCAGATAAGTGGAGCGGTGAATTGACGGCGGTTTATCAAAACCTTAACGAAGTGCTTTTGGATACTTATCTTTTTTAATCAAGTTTTGCCTGTATCTATTAACTTTGCACACCTTTTATGCGTACGATACCTGTATTTTTATTGGTGCTTTTTCTAACAAGTTGTGGCAAAGGCATAAACAAAATATTGAAAAGCCCGGATCCGGAATACAAGCTGCGTATGGCTGAGAAGTATTTTGTGCAGAAGAAGTACAGCAAAGCCCAGATACTGTACGAGGATGTGATGCCTTTTTATAAGACAAGAGCTGAATTCCCGGATATCTATTATAAATATGCGTATTGCGCCTATAACCAGGCCGACTATCTGAATGCTGAAAACCTCTTTAAGACCTTTCTTGAAATTTTTCCCAATAGTCCCAAAGCTGAGGAAATGGATTTCATGAGGGCTTATAGCTATTATAAGCAATCGCCCAAGCCGGAACTTGACCAAACCAATACGATCAAGGCTATGGGTATGATGCAGGTCTTTATTAATACGCATCCGGGATCCGAAAGGAATAAAGAGGCTGCCGAAATCATTGATATCTGCAGGGGCAAGTTGGAGGTGAAGGATTATAAAAGTGCCAGGTTGTACTTTGATATGGGGCAATTCAGGGCAGCAGGTGTTTCCTTTACTACCCTGTTAAACAGTTACCCAGAGTCAGATCGAGCAGACGAGTATAAACTCATGATCATAAAGTCGTATTTTCGATACGCGGAAATGAGTATTGAAGAGAAGAAGCCGGAGAGATTTGAGAAGGTAATTAGTGAGTATGAAGATTTTGTGGATCGTTTCCCTGAGAGTAAGTATCGGAAAGAGGCTGAAGATTATATGAATTTATCGCAAACCAATATAAATAATTTAAAGAATGAGCAAGTTAAGACGTCAGCTTAGTGCTGGTATTGCCAGTAATGTTGAAACTAAAAGCCTGGATGATCTGCGGAAAAAGACAGGGAACTTATATGAGTCAATTGCCATAATTGCAAAAAGGGCTAACCAGATCAACATATCGCTGAAGGAGGAACTTCATAATAAACTCGATGAGTTTGCCAGTCATACAGACAGCCTGGAAGAAATTCATGAAAACAAAGAGCAGATTGAAATTTCCAGGGCGTACGAGAGAATGCCTAATCCAGCGCTATTAGCCACCCAGGAATTCATGGAAGACAAGGTTTATTTCCGTAAGGGCGAAGACCAGCTTTTCGACTAGAAATAATTGTATTCAAATATTTACAGCGACCTCGTCGACAACGGGGTCGCTTTTGTATTTAATACGTAATTGAATAAATTTGATGACGATGCAGGGAAAAAAGATATTATTAGGGGTTACCGGAAGTATTGCAGCCTACAAGGCAATACACCTTACACGGTTATTAGTGAAAGGAGGTGCAGAAGTAAAAATAATCATGACCCCGGCATCAAAAGATTTTGTCTCCCCGCTCACCCTGTCAACCCTCAGCAGGAACACGGTTCTTACAGACCTTTTTGACGAAAGCAGCTGGGCAAATCATGTAATGCTGGGGCGATGGGCTGATATCATGGTTATAGCTCCGCTGAGCTGCAATACGCTTTCTAAAATGGCCCAGGGGCAATGTGATAACCTTCTATTGGCGACCTGGCTATCTGCTACGTGCCCCGTTTTGCTCGCCCCTGCCATGGATGAAGACATGTGGCATCATCCGGCTACAAAGTGCAACCTCGAGCAGGTAAAGTCCTTTGGTAATACGATCATTCCGGTTGATAACGGCGAGCTGGCAAGCGGTCTTTTTGGGGAAGGCAGGATGGCAGAACCGGAGCAGATATTTCAGTTCATAGATGAGTATTTCTCTTCCAACAGGCCTTTAAAAGGCAAAAAGGCTTTGGTGACTGCCGGGCCTACATACGAAGCAATAGATCCGGTGCGTTTTATAGGAAATCATTCGTCGGGGAAGATGGGCGTTGCCCTTGCGCAGGAGTTGGTGCGAAACGGAGCGGAAGTAACCCTTGTTTTAGGTCCATCGGGTTTAAGTTTTGATACTCATGGAATGAAGGTTATCCGGGTGACTTCAGCCAGCGAAATGTACAATGCCTGCCAGGAAGCATTTGATATAACCGATTTAGCCGTCATGGCAGCGGCGGTGGCTGATTTTACGCCTGTTAAGAAAGCTGAACAAAAGATCAAAAAGACAGATGCAAATCTTGATATCGTCCTGACAAAAACAAAGGACATACTAAAAAGCCTGGGCGATAAAAAGAGAAAAGGTCAGGTGTTGGTGGGATTTGCGTTGGAAACATCAAATGAGACAGCTCATGCTCTTGAAAAGCTGGACAAGAAGAATGCTGACATGATTGTGTTGAACTCCTTAAATGATCCGGGAGCAGGTTTTGGGTATGATACGAATAAGGTCACCATTTTTCAGAAAGGAGGTCATCAGTATAATTTTGAAATTAAGTCAAAGGCGGAAGTGGCGAAGGATATTGTAGATACTATTATAAAAACTTACTATGTTTAAGAAGACAGTTATTTTTTTCCTGATCCTTTCTCTTGTAAATAAAGCGCCGGCACAGGAAATACAAGCTCGGTTAACAGTCATGGCCAATAGGATCAGTACCCAGGTTAACAAAAGCATTTTTCAGACCTTACAAACTTCATTAACCAATTTTATCAACAACAGGAGGTGGACTGCCGACACATACCAGCCAAGTGAAAAGATTCAATGTAATTTTCTGCTGAATGTGGAACAGGATCTGGGAAATAATGTTTATAAAGGCCGCCTCACCATCCAGGCTGCACGCCCGATCTACAGCACTACCTATGATTCTCCCATTATCAATTTCATGGATGATGATGTAGTGTTTCGATACCAGGAATTTCAACCCATTGAGTTTAATGAAAACCGGGTACAGGGTAACGATCCGGTGGCAGCCAATCTTCCCGCGATTTTTGCTTACTATGTCAATATTATACTGGGATTTGACTATGGATCGTTTTCATTACGTGGCGGTGATCCCTACTTCAAAAAAGCCTGGAATATCGTAAACAACGCACCGGAGAGCCGTGATATTACCGGATGGAAATCTTTTGAAAATATTCGCAACCGGTATTGGCTTGCTGAAAATCTGAACAACAACAGGTTTGCCCTTATTCACGATGCGTTATACTCTTACTATCGTTCTGGGATGGATATTTTTTATGAAAATGAAGAACAGGGAAGGACAGGTATTATCAACAGTTTGAACTTTCTGAATACGCTTAATACAGAGAATCCCAACTCAATGATCATGCAATTCTTTTTTCAGGGGAAGAGTTCTGAGCTTGTGATGGTTTTTAGTCGCGCTAACAACGATTTAAAAATGCGTGCACGCGATATACTGACCAGGATCGATATTTCAAATAACGCCAGGTATAAAGATCTCCAATGAGGATTAGTTTTTTTATAATAGCAGGTATTTTCTTCTTAACGGGTTGTAAAGACAAAAAGGAGGCGTCCTCTGGGATTTTATCAATAGCCAGGATGCAGGCAGTGATGTGGGATATGGTGCGATCGAGTGAGTTTTTGAATGGATTCGTTCTCTTTAAAGATACCGCTATCGATAAGACAGCAAGGAGTCACAAGTGGCATGATAAAATTTTTCAAATGCATGCTACCACGAAGGAGGAGTTTGAAAAAAGTTATGCCTACTATGAAAAGCATCCCGGGTTAATGCGTGATATCCTCGACTCACTTAGCCGAAAGCAGATCCCTACGCAGCCTTATCCAAGTTCGCGGGTTACTCCTGCGATAGTCGATAGTCCCAAAACTGCAGTAACTCCAGGCCCGGATCTAAAGAGCTGGTCGAGGGATTCGATTATCAAACGTAGAATTCTTCGGAAGGACATTAAACCGCAATAATGCCTGAATAGTCTCCCAAGTTTGTTAAATTTATTACTTAAACAATGATATGAATAAAGTTGTCGTGGATGCCGACCATGCGATTCATGATATCCTGGATGGACATGTAATTGTCCTGGGAGGTTTTGGACTATGTGGCATTCCGGAGAATTGTATTGCTGCTTTGGAAAGGAAGGCAGTAAAAGATCTGACCTGCATTTCCAATAATGCCGGCGTTGACGATTTTGGGATTGGGGTGTTATTAAAGAAGAAGCAACTGA
>JAEYVW010000468.1 GCA_023429365.1 Bacteroidota bacterium | reverse complement strand
GACGTTATCCTTTTTTCACGCAGCGGAAGCATATTGCTGAATAGTTGTAATTCCTTTTCGGTGCTGATGTGGAGGATATGCAGGCGGGTATTGTGTTTTTTTGCAAGTTGAATGGCATAAAAGGAGGACTCAAAGCATGCTTCTTCTGACCGGATCAGGAGATGGTCTTTGGGCAGTAATTCTCTGTTCTCCGCCTTCATTCTTTCCAGGTTCGCCCGGATGATCTTTTCATCTTCACAATGCGTGGCGATAAGCAGCTCACTTTCGCCAAAAACCTTTTCCAGTGTAAGCGGATTATCAACTAACAGGTTGCCTGTAGAGGAACCCATGAATATCTTGATGCCGCAGATTTCTTTTTTTCTTTCGTTTGCTCTTAATGCTTCATCGGCGTTTTCATTGGAAGTGCCGATATAAAAAGAATAATTGGCCAGCGAAGTTTGAGCCGCGATATTATATTTTTCTTCCAGTAGTGGTAAGGTGAAAGCCGGCGGTATGGTATTGGGCATTTCCATAAAACTGGTAACGCCACCCGCGACAGCTGCTTTTGCTTCGGTGTATATGGTTGCTTTATGTGTAAGACCCGGCTCCCTGAAATGAACCTGGTCGTCGATAGCACCTGGTAAAAGATACTTGCCTGCCCCGTTTATCTCTGTCAGCTTACTGTCGGATTGTGTACCGGGAAAGGCATTATCGATCTTTGGCGCGAGTTTTTCAATCCTGCCATTTTTGATCAGCACATCCATCGCCTGTATCCTGCCTTCATTGACAACGCGGATATCTTTTATCAGATATATTTGCATAATTTGTTAAATGTTATCCTAAACTACCCGGAATGCAATTTATAAAAAACCAACAGCCCCTGACAGCGAGATTGAAGTTTTTATTTTTAGTGGCTTTCTATAGTATCCCTGTTTTCTGCATTTCACAATCCACATATCTACCACAAGGCGATAAACAAAACATTTTGCTGGAGCGTTTTGAAATAAAATCGGGCATCGATTCTGTGCTCAACTTTTCCAAAACAAAGTATTTTAACAGGCAAAAATATGCTATCAACGGGGTACGAAATTATTTGCAGCACAACAATGAAGCCGATCTGTCGAAAGTGGACGCCTGGAACCTGCAAAGGCTTTATCTCAACAATACAGAATGGCTGACGGAAGAAGAAAGAGAACTGTATCGCAGCAAAAAGCCGATCCTGAAGAATTTTTATACCTCGCCTGCCAATCTTTACGAAGTGCATGTGAAGGATTTTGACCTGGTTGTAAACCCGGTTATCCAGTACACGATATCCAAGGAAAGCGATAATGATCAGCATTTGTTTTTAAATACAAGGGGATTGACTGTTCGTGGGAAAATTGCCAACAAGATTGGATTTTCAGCATACCTCACCGATAACCAGGAAAGGGATCCTGCCTACGTACAACAGTGGATCAATGATCGTGATGCGGTACCCGGCGCCGGCTACTACAAAAGTTTCAAAGCGGCTGGAGGTGTGGACTATTTTGATGCAAGGGGATATTTCAGTTTTAATGTGACAAAATATATTGACGTCGCATTTGGCTATGATAAAAACTTTATCGGAAACGGTCATCGCAGTCTTTTCCTGAGTGATTTCGGGAATAGCAACCTGTTTTTGAAGCTCAATACCCGTGTATGGAAACTCAATTACCAGAATATTTTTATGGAATTGCAGAATGCCAGCGTGCGCGGGGGTGATAAACTGATCGGAAAGAAATACGCGGTAATGCATCACCTCGATGTTAACATTACGAAATGGCTGAATATAGGTTTATTTGAGGGGGTGGTTTTTGGCAGGGAGAACCGGTTCGATCTTTCATATCTCAATCCCATTATTTTCTATCGTTCCATCGAACAGCAGAATGGAAGCGCGGACAACGCGGTTGCAGGCCTGGATTTCAAAGCCAATTTTGCAAAACGCTTCCAGGTGTATGGCCAGTTGTTACTTGATGAGTTTAAGCTTTCAGAGATTAAAAACAACCGTGGCTGGTGGGCCAATAAATGGGGGATACAGCTGGGTGCGAAATATATTGACGCGTTCAATATTAACAACCTGGATCTTCAGCTTGAACACAATAGCGTGAGACCCTTCACTTATTCTCATCGCGACAGCGTTGCCAACTATACTCATTATAATCAGCCCCTGGCTCATCCGCTGATGGCAAATTTCAAAGAGTGGATCGGTATCGCCCGTTATCAGCCGGCACCCAAATGGATGATCCAGGCGAAAGCAATAGTGTACCAGCAGGGGAGGGATAGCAGCGGCATCAGCTATGGTAGCAATATTTTCCTGCCGCACGTTCCGCCTTACCGCGTTAATGAATATGGATATAGTATTGGATCGGGCTGGAAAACAAACGTGATGTACGCTTCGCTGCTCGTATCGTACGAACTGAAAGAGAACTTTTTCCTGGAATTATTTGGCTCGACCAGGAAGCAGGAAACAAAAACGGCGCCCATCATGTCTGATAAGAGCACCGTTGTTAGTTTTGGTTTCCGGTGGAATATGCACCGGCGTGAATTTGATTTCTAGTTTTTGTCTAACGTAAAGCCATTTTTTGCGGCACAGGTTTTCTGGGCTTCTTTGATCCGGGCCAAAGCGGCTGCTTCTTTTTTTTCTGCTGCTGTAAGGCCGTTGATCAACTTTTCAATGTCGGCTTCAGTGGAAGTTTTCGTAAGTTTTTCAGCAGGCATAAAAGCTTCCTCTGTTAACGTCTTTTCAAGCCCGAGTAAATCCATCGTTGTGAGCCTGAGGTCTTCACAGCCAAACTGGTCTTTTATTTTAGCCAACTCTAGCAGCTTTTTGTCAATAAATGATTCCATTTTCTTGCGGATGGGTATCACGGCGTTAAAGTTCATTGTCTCCATAGATTTGCCCACCTGGGTTCCCCATTCGGCGCCTGCTGCGTACAGGCTATCCAATACCGAAGCATAAAAATCGTTGAGATCCCTGGCGGTTTCAAATTTTTGCGCCGAAGAGAATGTTGTTGTTAAAGCCAGGCCCAGGGCAAGGCTGGTACGGATAAGTAATGATTTCATGGTGGAATATGATTTTGATTGTGGAATTTTATCCTTCGAGGTGGATGCTAAAAACGATCATCCGGGATTGTATTTTATCAAATACATTGGAGTATTTCAGGTATTCATCACGGCTATGAATATTACCCAGGCCGTTGCTGATCTTTATTTCCGGTGAAA
>JAEYVW010000464.1 GCA_023429365.1 Bacteroidota bacterium | reverse complement strand
GGTGTTTCGCTTCGGCTTCGGGCAGGTCTACTACGTGCTGGTAGATCAGCCGGCTGAGCATATCGTTGACCATACCGCCCATGCCGACAATGATCAGTGGATAGGAATAGACCATCACTTTTTTCCAGAGCTCTTTGTCAAATTCAAACCTGATCTGGAAAAACTCCTTTCGCAATAACAAAAAAGTGAGAATGCTGCCAGCCATATTCCCGATCAGGTAGTAACCGATGCCGATTTCGGGGCGGTAAAATGTACCCAGGAAGCTGTCTGGATTTTTTTCGACATATTTTGGAATAATGGCAAGAAACAGGATAACTACCAGCAGGTTGAGCAATACACCGGCCAGGGTGGCAAAGGCGTAACGCCGCGGCCTGTTTTCCTGTCGCAGCCTGGCAAAAGCAAGAGTACTGATGGCATCAAAAAAAATAATCACCGCCATCCAGGTGATGTATTCAGGGTGGTTTTCGAGATTGGCCCACCGGGCGATATCATTTTTAAAATAAAATAAAATAGCGGTTAAGCATACCGTGGACACCAGTAATGAAATGGACAGGGTATTGTAAACCCTGTTTTGATCAAAATCGCGTGAATAGCGAAAATAGGCTGTCTCCAGTCCATAGGTAAAAAGGATATTCAAAAAAGGAATAATGGCATAGACCTGCGTGAGGTCGGCCGTTGTTGCCGGTTGGGCGAAGATTAGCGGCAGGCTCAGGTTCATAATATACCCGAGGAAACGCCGCGCGATGGTGGGCACACCATACCAAAGAGTTTGTCCTGCCAGTTTTTTGATGCCGCTCAAATTGCCGGTTTTAGCAACAAAAGTAAAGGCTGAAGGGTCAATTACACAATATCCATATAGCTATCTTCAAATTTGTAAGAGCTTGCAACCCATTAGGGGTTTCTTTTATCTTTGTATAAATACTTTTAATATGAAACGCCTTTCTCTATTCACCTGTTTTATTTTGATGCTATCGGTTGTATCATTCTCACAGGCTTATGAGACTAATATTACCTATGATAAAAAGAAACAGCGGGCTATCGCCATTGATTATGCTTATCCGCAGGAGGCGGTTCAGAACGCGATAATCAACCGCATCCAAAAGGAAGGACATAGTATGAAAGCGGAAAAAGGTTTGTTCAACAAGGATAAAGGGTTTATTATCGTTAAAGATGCCTTTGTAACCGAGATCAGTGAAGAAAGACTGGACTATATCCTGAAAGTGGATAGAAAAAGCCGGAAAGACAAGGATGAATCCACGCTTTACCTGGTCGTCAATAAAAATAGCGAGGACATGATCAATACAATGAGCGCGGATGAGATCAGGAGAATAAAATCATTCATGACCGACCTGGCTCCCGATATTGAGGAGGCCAACCTTGAACTCCAGATAAAGGCACAAGATGATGTAGTTGTAAAAGCGGAGAAGAAATATAAAGACCTGCAGGACGAGAAGGCAAGCCTGGAGAAAAAGCTTCAAAAAAACCAGGAAGAGATCGAAGCCCAGGAAAAAAATATCGAAAACCAGCGCTCTGCCCTGGAGCTGCTGAAAAGTAAAAGAAAGACCACCAACTAAGGGTTTGGGTTACCATACCTTGGGTCTTGAATAAATGCAGAGTCTGTAAGGGTGCGCAGAAACAGGGCCAGGTTGATGGCCTCTTCGTTGCTCATGGAAATTCCTCCCGCAAGCGAAGGATCAAGTGTAGCACTTTGCTGTATCCCGTTTCGATAATGGTTGATGCATTGTGCCAGGGTGTTGTAACGGCCATCATGCATGTAGTTGGAGGAAATATAGACGTTTCTCAAGGTCGGCACTTTAAATTTAAGCGAATCAGCAGGGTCATTACTAATCCTCATTTTCCCGAAGTCCTGTAAAAAATTATCGACCGGCAGGCCGATATTACGCAGGCTGTAGTCTGTAAACATCGGTTCGGGGTGACAACTGCTGCAGTTAGCCGTGAACACCTGATATCCCTGTTGTTCCTGGACTGTAAAAGTTGCCTGTCCTTTTTGTACCCTGTCGTATTTTGAATTGGCTGACACCATGCTGCCCGTAAATTGCGCCAGCGCTTTCAATACATGGTCGGGATTTATAAAATCCGTTCTGAATACTTTCCTGAACATATCGCGATATTCCGCATCACCATGGAGTTTTGAGACCACGCTGCCAAAGCTCTCACCCATTTCCAGGTGACCATTGATCGGTTGTGCGGCTTCGTCAAACAATGAACTGAATTCTCCGTCCCAATGAAATCTGTCCTGCCAGGCAAGGTTGAATAAAACAGGGGCATTGCGCAGTGTGTGAGAATCAAAAACGCCATGGCTGCGATCATGTTCATAGGTTCCAAATGCAGCAATCTGCATATGACAGGATGAGCAGGGATGCGCACCATCGATGGAAAGACGACCATCATAAAATAATTTTCTACCCAGTTCTATTCCTTCTTTGGAAAGTGGATTGTCATGAAAACGATAGGCAGGCTCGGGAAAATCCTCAGGTATTTCCAGTTGGAGATAGGTCAGGTTATTTGGATTTTCGCTTTTACGACATGAACCTGCCAGGTAGGAAAGGGCTATCATTATTGATGCCAGACATATTATGGTGACTACGCTTTTTTTCACAGGTCAAAGACTTAATTAGTTCTAATAGTCGCCCGGTCCGAACTTCTTACGGCCCGATTTGATTTCAGATTTCTTTTTTTTCGATTCCAGCCTTTTTTCTTTGGCGGCCCGGCTGATCCGCGTGGCGATCCGGGCTTTCTTTTTTAATAACGCCGTGTTGACGAGTTTATTGATCTTTTCAACCGCTTCTTCTTTATTCGCGATCTGGCTGCGGTGGGTTTGTGATTTAACCTGTAAGATTCCCTCAGCATTGATGCGATTGGATAGTTTTTCAAGTACCTGGCTTTTTTGTTGGTCGGCGAGCATTTGTGAATCGTTGATGGCAAATGAAGCAATCACCGCCGTTTCCACTTTATTTACATGCTGGCCGCCTTTACCGCCGCTCCGGGTTGTCTGGAATGTTATTTCTTTGCTGAAATCGATCATGGGCAGGTGCGCTGAACTATCAACTACATTTGTTGCGATAAAGATACAATTATGAGAGCAGTCATACAGCGGGTTACAAAGGCTTCCGTTACGATCGACGGTAGTGTGTATGCACAGATCGGATCGGGGCTCTTGGTTTTGCTGGGCATTGAAGACGCGGATACTAACGATGATGTGGAATGGCTTAGCTCAAAGATCGTGAACCTACGTGTGTTTGATGACGAAGCCGGGGTTATGAATATTTCGGTAAAGGATACTGGCGGAGAAATCCTACTGGTAAGCCAGTTCACCTTACACGCTTCCACCAAAAAAGGCAATCGCCCCTCTTATATCAAAGCGAGCAAACCCGATATCGCCGTTCCACTTTATCAAAAAATGAAAACCCAGCTGTCTGCCGACCTGGGCCGACCCGTGCATACTGGTGAATTTGGCGCCGACATGAAGGTTGAATTACTCAATGATGGACCGGTTACGATTATTATAGATTCGCAGAATAAGGAGTGAGGGGTGAGGAATTGGTAATTAGGACCCGATAACTATCGGGTTAGGGCATCCCCACTACAGATCGTTATTGGGTTCAGGATGCGGTAGTGATTACTCGATCCCAAATTTTTCAGAATAAACCTTGCCGTCTTCAAGACGAAGCATAACAAAGAAAATCTTTTCCCTGATGGTGATGCGGAACTGGTATTGATTGGCGCCGACATTTTTCTCTTCAAGCACACGGTTGCCATCCGATGTCCAAACCATCAGGCTTTTTATATCTTTTATACATTTAATGGTGATCTGTTTGCCCGATGTAAGAATGCGGTATGGCTTCGCGTTCTTTTCAATTTCTTTAACAGATACTGCGGTTTTTACAGATTGGGCCTGCGTAACAGCGGCGAAACATACGATCAGGAATACAGGGAGGATCTTTCGGATAATAATGGGTAGTAACATAGCTCATCAATTGAATATTAGGAACAGTCTGTTTCAGCGGGTGCGGTTTAGCCGGGAGGCTATAACGGCAAGAATCATGCTATATTGCAATTACTCTCTAAAAATAATGTTATGACTATACAGCAGGCGCAGCAACAGGTTGATCATTGGATAAAAACTGTAGGTGTTCGTTACTTCAACGAACTTACCAATACCGCGATCCTGGCAGAGGAAGTAGGTGAACTATCGAGCCATATGGCAAGGTTGTATGGTGAGCAATCGTATAAATCAAATGATCCCCGTAAACCAGCGCCGGGAAAGGAAAATGATGTCCTTGCCGATGAAATGGCTGATGTACTTTGGGTATTGATCTGTCTTGCTAATCAAATAGGAGTTGACCTGGAAGCCGCCTTACAAAAGAATTTTGATAAAAAGCAAAACCGTGATGCTTTTCGTCATCAGCAAAATCAGAAGTTGAAAGGAAACAGTGAAACCTGATTTTTGGCACCATTTTTTTCACGTCAGCTATATGCCCTTAAAGCTGATCTGGAAAAGTATAAAGCATGCATTCGTGGCTTTGTTTGAGCTCAAGCTCATGAAACTAAGCGCAGCCCTGGCTTACTATACCGTGTTCTCGTTGCCCGGGCTTATTATAATTATTGTATGGGTAATCGAAGTATTCTACGGTGAACAGGCTGTTCAGGGTTCCGTTTATGGACAAATCTCGGCCCTGGTGGGAGCGGAAGCTGCCATCCAGATACAACAAACGATCCGAAATGCCACTTTATCGGGAGAAGGCAACTTTGCAACGATCATCGGCCTGGTCACTGTGATCATTGGCGCTACCAGTGTTTTTGGTGAGATCCAGGACTCGATCAATAGAATTTGGTGGTTGAAATCCAAGCCCCGCAAGGGTCGTGGGTTGCTGAGGCTGATCATCAACCGGCTTTTATCTTTTTCGATGATCATCTCCCTGGGTTTTTTGTTGCTGGTATCGCTGGTCCTGAATGGCATCTTGGATGCATTGCTCCAACGGCTCACGCAACTCTTTCCCGATACGCAGGTCATACTCGCTTATTCAGTAAACCTGCTGGTCACATTTCTGATGACGGCCTTATTGTTTGGATTAATTTTTAAAGTATTGCCTGATGCCCGGATAGAGTGGCGACATGTAAAAGCCGGTGCCTTTGCTACGGCCATTTTGTTTATGGCCGGGAAGTACCTGATCAGCTACTACCTGGGCAACAACCGGATGACTTCGGCTTATGGGGCTGCGGGTTCGGTAATTGTCATCCTTTTGTGGGTATATTATTCTGCTACCATCCTTTATTTTGGCGCGGCATTTACACACGGTTATGCCGTTAGTTCCGGCTCCCGTATCTATCCCAGCAAATACGCCGTTTGGATAGAGGAGGTGGAAGTGCCGGCCAATAAAGACCTGCAGGAAACCAGTGTTGCAAAAAGAAGTGAGGATAAAGATGCCAGTTAACCCCGTTGAGTACCCCGGCCGGCTTTCATTAGTACAGACTTCTTACTTTTGCGCCCTATGGCAAACGATACCAACAAGTTCCAGGCGATCATTTCGCACTGTAAAGAATACGGCTTTATTTTCCCCAGCAGCGAGATCTATGATGGTTTGCAGGCTGTTTATGATTACGGCCAGTGGGGTAGTGAATTGAAGAAAAATATAAAGGACTACTGGTGGAAAAGCATGACACAGTTACGCGATGATGTGGTGGGTATTGACGCGGCCATATTTATGCACCCGACAACCTGGAAAGCTTCGGGTCACGTGGACAATTTCAACGATCCCATGATCGACAACAAAGACAGCAAAAAGCGTTATCGTGTGGATCACCTGATAGAGGCACATGCTGAACTACTCGAAGCGGAAGGCCGGCTCGATGAAGCAAAGGGTATGCTGGAAGAGATGGATCTTTTATTGTCGAAAGACGATTTCGCGGGCTTGAAACAACTGATCGTTGACCGCAATATAAAATGCGCCATAAGCGGCACCACCAATTGGACGGATATCCGCCAGTTCAACCTGATGTTCTCGACTGAATTTGGTTCTACTTCTTCCTCCGAGGATGAAGACAACAAAGTATACCTGCGTCCTGAAACGGCGCAGGGCATCTTTGTAAACTTTTTGAATGTGCAGAAAACAGGCAGGATGAAAGTGCCGTTTGGTATCGCGCAGATCGGTAAAGCTTTTCGGAATGAGATCGTCGCCCGGCAGTTCGTGTTCAGGATGCGTGAATTTGAACAAATGGAGATGCAGTTCTTTGTACGCCCGGGTACAGAAGGCGAATGGTACCGTTATTGGAAAGAGGAACGTTTGAAATGGCATCTCAGCCTGGGTTTGCCGGCTGATAAATACCGGTATCATGATCATGTGAAACTGGCGCATTATGCCAAAGAAGCCTGCGATATTGAGTTTGAGTTCCCAATTGGTTTTAAAGAAGTGGAAGGCATACACTCCCGCAGCGATTTCGATTTAAAACAGCACCAGGAGTATAGCCGTAAGAAACAAAATTATTTCGATAATGATATTGATCCGGCGACGGGCAAACCATATGGTAATTATATTCCTTATGTGATCGAAACATCTATTGGTCTCGACCGTATGTTCTTGCTGGTAGTCAGTAATGCATACGAGGAGCAGGACCTGAGTACTCCTGAAAAGCCCGATAGCCGTGTGGTGTTGCGATTACCGGCAAAACTGGCGCCGGTAAAACTCGCCATCTTCCCGCTTGTGAAAAGAGATGGTCTGCCTGATATCGCTAAAAAGATCATGGAAGATTGCCAGCCACATTTCCGCTGCTTCTATGAAGAAAAAGATGCTATAGGTAAACGTTATCGCCGGATGGATGCGCTGGGTACGCCATTTTGTGTGACGGTTGATCACCAAACCAAAGAAGACAACACCGTCACCATTCGTTACCGCGATAGTATGGAACAGGAAAGAGTACCGGCGGACAGGCTCCGGGAGATTGTAAATAGTAAGATATAAGTTTTTCTTGCCGGGAAGGAAAGAAGACGGGAAGATTTAGAAGTTATAGAAGTGAATAGCTTTTATTAAGCATCATTATCCATATAGTTCCTGGTGAATGGCCTTCCTGTCGTAGCCCATGGCCATAATCCGTTGCTTGGCTTCGTCTATCATGTTTTTCCAACCGCACAGAAAAAAGCTTGCATCCTGTTTATTGCAGCAAAGTTCTTCATAGATGGCATGCACATAACCTTTTTTGCCTTCCCATTCTTCTCGTGACAATGTTGGCAGGTAATGATAATGCTCCAGTGGCAGACTTCTCAATTCATCATAGTATAAAATATCCTGTTTTGTACGACTCCCAAAGATGATATGGATATCCTTGTGTGGTATATTGTGCCGGTAGATATGATGTACCATACTACGGAAAGGAGCGATACCGGTACCGGTACAGATTAGGAAAAGATCTTTCTGCAGATTTTCTTCGCGTAATACAAATACTCCCTGAGGCCCACGAAGAATGAGTTCGCTACCTACTTTAACATTTTCAAAAATCCAGGGAGTGCCAAGTCCATCTTCCACCAGGACGATCACCAGTTCAAAAACATTGGTGCCATCTGGCCAGCTCGCTATTGAATAGCTGCGCCAGCGCTTGTTTGGCTTTTCGTGAATGGGGAGGTCAAGGGTCACAAACTGACCAGGTTCAAAATCAAAAGAGCTGAGTTCGGGAATTTCGATCCAATAGCGCCGGGTGTTAGGAGTTTCATTTTCAATACGTACTACCTTCCCGGTTCGCCAGGGTTGTATGGCCATTGCAATTAATTTAACGGAAGTTACTAAACAGATGCTGAATCCGGCAAAATACCTCGATCCTGTTTTATCTAGGATTTTGCTTGTTTTCCACAAAAAAGCGTGTTGGCATAGTAGTTGGTTTTTCAGGGACATCCGGCAACCTACGCTATCGGTTTATGAGAATGAACACGTATCATTTTTATAACCATAAAATCTCTAATCATGAAGAAGAGTATCTTAACATGCGGAATAGTTGCAGCTTCCCTTGCCGGTCTGTTTGCATTTACAACCGTCAATCAGTCGTCAATCACAGGTAAAGTAACACCTGCTGACGGAGCGGAAGCCGTTTGGGCTTATGGCGCTTCCGATTCTACCAAAGGAACGGTCAGTGGTGGTGCATTCACCATTGAGGTAAAACCTGGCACCTACAGAGTGGTTGTCGACGCGAAAGATCCATATAAAGATGTAACACTCGAAAACCTTGAAGTAAAGGAAGGTCAGCCCCTGGATGTAGGCGAAGTAGTTTTGCAGCAATAGACATTTATCTTATAAAATGTTTAAAACAAGCCCGGTCACAGACGCCCGGGCTTGTTTCATTTCGCTATCATCTATGGTTTACTCGCATTTTAAGACGAT
>JAEYVW010000452.1 GCA_023429365.1 Bacteroidota bacterium | reverse complement strand
CAGGATATCGACTCTTGAGCCGAACTTGATAAAACCCATTTCTTCGCCCTGCTTTACTTTTTGACCGGGTTGCAGATAGTTGACAATGCGTTTAGCCAGGGCGCCGGCGATTTGCTTCACCAGGATTTCTTTCCCGTCCTTCCGGTACACCACGCTATGTCTTTCATTCTCCGTAGAAGATTTGGGATGCCAGGCTACCAGGTATTTTCCTTTGTGATACTGGCTATACGCTACTTCCCCGCTGACCGGGTTGCGGTTCACGTGTACATTAAGCGGGCTCATAAAAATAGAAACCTGGATGCGACGATCGGTAAAGTATTCATCGGCCTGCACTTCCTCAATGACCACTACCCTGCCATCAGCCGGGGCGACGATCGCATTGTCACTGGAGGTATGCTGCCTCTTTGGCACCCTGAAAAATGATACCATGAAAATAAGCAGTCCGAGCGTGACGATCACGATAATCGCTGTAAGGACAGGATAGTCAAAACTCAACAAGTAAAATGAAAGGAGGTTAATAAGCACGACAATAATAACGCTCCAGGCAATAGTAGGGTATCCTTCTTTATGGACGGTCATCGGGTTGAAATTGATTTGCAAATATAGTGATTCGTGCCGGGGCTTTTGTCTACATACATCTAAACGCTGAGTTGCTGTGTAACATCTAGAGAAAGGCTTTTACAAACAACCAAACAAATGGCGTTGCAAATACCAACGAATCAAACCGGTCCAAAAATCCACCATGACCGGGCATGATCTGTCCACTGTCTTTTACACCGGCCATGCGCTTTAGCTTGGATTCAAGCAGATCGCCAAATGTGCCTGTGACAGCAGCAATGGCGGAGATAAACACCAAAAGAATTGAAAAGCTAAAATCTGAAGATGAGAAAAGGATCAAAGGGAAAACCAGACTAACCACAACAACACTCAGTATAATTCCACCTACCGTGCCTTCCCATGTCTTCTTGGGAGAAATTTTGGAAAGCGGGGTTTTGCCTATAAAAGATCCAACGATATAAGCCATGGTATCATTGATCCAGATGCTTGCAATGATAACAATAGGAATGGTATAACCCGAAAGAACAAACATGGTATCGCGGAACTGGATACCCTCTCCATTATAAAGATCCATCATCAAACCCCAGCTCAGTGAGATATAAAGAAGTCCCAAAGCAGCGGCACCAAAAGAACTCAAATCGATTTTAGCCTTTTGAAAAATTCCAAGGACCAATAGAATAAATCCCGCTATCGAAACAGGTAATGAAAAATTTTCCCTGATACCATACCCCGCAACCTGGAAAGTATTGCCGCAAAACCAAAGCATCAACCCATAACCGATCAGCATCAACCCAAGCTTTGTATAGATATGGAAATTGGCATTATGTATTTTGCTGATAAGTTTAAAATATTCCCACCAGCAGCCGAAATGGATAATAGAAAACAGTACCAGGAAACTCCATTGATTCCAGAGCAGGCCCGCCAGCATGACGATCACGAAAACAACAGCTGTCAATGCCCGTGTTTTAAAAGTTTGCAAGTTAAATGCCATGCTAAAGAATTTAAGCCGGTTGGCTATTGTCGGACGCTCTTTTAAATGCTACAAACAGGATCATCACGACCGGGATAGCCACGATCCCCCAGAAACTGGTGGCATCCTGCTTCATGGCTTCTTCGAGTGGCCGGCCCTGTCGAATAGAATAATACAGTACGGTTATCGCCAATGCGTTGTTGATGAAATGGCCCAGTATGCTCAGCCATAATTTCCCTGAATAATGAAATAAAGCGCCGAGTACGAGCCCCAAAAAGAAACGCGACAAAAATCCATAAAATGAAAAATGGGCCAGGCTGAAAAGAATACTTACTAAAATGATCGATAACCATGGAAGTCCGGTACCCTTTGTTAAAAAATTCTGCAAGCCTCCACGAAACAATGTTTCTTCACAAACTGCAGGTATAAACGCCATAATGATCAAAGCAAGAATGTAATCTTTGGCATTTTTCAGGCTGATGATCGCGGACACCTGGCGGTTGTACTCCTCCTCTAGTTTGTCAAAACTCAGTTTCCAGGAATCAGGTATTGGCATGCTGTTGGTCAAATACGATAGTGATGTTGCCACCAGTAATGAGAACCCAATAAGCAAAACCACCAAACCCACCTGCCGCATATTGATACCTGTGCCGGAAAACCCGAGAAGTTTGATTGGACGCTTATGTAATAAAAAAGCCGCCGCCACTGTGGGAAGAAAAAATCCTACAACAGCGGTCAGGGTCTGCACGACTTTCATCACATCACTATACGCCGGGTTTTTTAGGCCTTCAGCCATTTCGGTAAAGCTTCTTCCTGTCATCTGCTGCCAAACCAGTCCGCTCAGCGCTGAAGCAAGTATTATTCCACCCACGGCAAACGCGATCAGCATAAAAAACCCGGCGGTATATGAAATCCCTTTCGAATCGTTATCGTACATAGTTTTCAGCAATAATGGTGTAAATTTGCAGGCTTCCGCCAATGCGAGTAACAGGCCTGGTGGCAGGCAAAAATAGAGTAAGTTAACAGATGATGCGATCAATGATGACTTTCTTTTGTAATTCGTTCAAATTCAGGATCGCACCCAGCAAATAGCATGGTTAAAATAGGCAATATCACACTCCCGAAGTTTCCGCTGCTTCTGGCACCCATGGAGGACGTCAGCGATCCCCCTTTCCGCGCCGTTTGCAAGGATAACGGGGCCGACCTTATGTACACGGAATTCATTTCCTCCGAGGGGCTGATTCGCGATGCCATCAAAAGCCGCAAAAAACTCGACATCTTCGAATACGAGCGACCTGTAGGCATTCAGATTTTCGGAGGCGACGAGGAAAGTTTGTCCCTGGCTGCCAAAATAGTCGACGTCACCAATCCCGACCTGCTTGATATCAACTTTGGATGTCCCGTAAAAAAAGTAGCACTGAAGGGTGCGGGTGCGGG
>JAEYVW010000440.1 GCA_023429365.1 Bacteroidota bacterium | reverse complement strand
ATTTCGGATTTTGTTTGCCAATAAAAGGCAGGTAATTGATTGCGAAACTCACGTTGTGATAATCGGGTATCTTTCCGCGGTCATTGAACTTTGGATTTCCATTCTCATAACCGATATTGTAATAAGGTCTACCGCTGGCATAATTGTAAGCAGTATTCAGGTTCATTTTCCATTTTTGCACAAACCGTTTTATCACCAGCGAACTGGTATGTTTGGCTGCGAAATTGGGCGCGATGGCAAATGGGAAATTCAGGAAATCTCTTTTAGTATCGAGGTAAGAATAGGAGATCCAGTAGTCCAGGTTTTTAAACGTTTTCTTATCCCGCCAGAAAAACTCGATCCCTTTTGCGTCTCCAAAGCCCTCATTGCTGACAGCCGATTCCTGCTGGTTGGTAAATGCAGTCTTGACCAGGTTATCATACTTCTTATAGAAAATCTCGGTTCTAAATGATTGCTGGTTGACCACCCGTTGGAACTGCGCGATGTAGTGGGTGGCTTTCATATAGTCGAGCTTATTGGGTGAAGGCAGGTATCTGCGTTCCGGGTCCTGGTAAAAAACACCATAGGCCAGAGAAGCCTGGGTGCCCTTGGCCAGTTTATAAGCTATCGACAAACGCGGAGCAAAATTTGCCTGCTCCACAACGGTGGAATATTCCACGCGACCACCCGCCTTAGCCGCCAGTTCATGTGTGATATAAATATCAGATTCCGCAAATGCCGAGCTGATCGATTCCCTGAGATGGCTTGGAAATACCTGGCTGTTATACGCTGTATAGACAAGTTTGTCTTTACTAAAATTGTATTCACCACCAAATCGAAGAGCACTCAGGCCACGTAGTCTCTTTTCAAAAACGATTTTACTATTGAAATAATCGCCGCGAGTGTCGACATCAAATTTTTTGAACTCCAGGCCGGTAAGCGACACATCATTCTTCTGCTGATCCTGCAAATTCCCGTTGATATCGTCCTGGTTGTTGGTATAGGAAAGGCCGATATTGACTTTCCACCGCTTTCCCATGTTCTCTTTCCACGAAAGATTGTGATAGAAATTTGAATTGTTTATACCAAACTTGTCGAGATAGCCCAGGGTGTCAATACTATTGGTCGTAAATGCCAGCTTGCTACCGCTGAAATAACCATAATACTTCAACATACCTGTATTCGAAGTCTTGATCCGGAAATTGGCATCGGCGGTATGATAGGTTGGCGCTTTGGAGTAATCCTGCTTTTGCTTGATGATCGCGAATGCGGGTCCCAGGTTGGTATAGCTATAATTTACACCCCAGGATGATCGTTTGTTCTTTGCCAATTGCTGAAAACCGGCGCTGCCTCCCAATACTGTGATCCCGATGCTGGCCGATGAACGTTCCGGAAGATCGATAGACTCAAGAATAAGCGCTGACGACAAAGCCTGTCCATACAAAGCAGAATAACCACCTGTACTGAAAACAGTGCCCTTAAAAATAAAAGGTGAAAAGCGGCTGAACTGTGCAATATTCGGTACGCTGCTATAAAAGAAATTATTTACCAGGGTCCCATCGATAAATGTCTTTGTTTCGGCGGCCGTTCCGCCACGCACATAGAGGCCTTCGCTTTCACCCACCTGTTGGGCACCGGGAAGTGTTTTTAGAGCGCCGGTGATATCGCCATTTGCACTGGCTGTAGTTACAATATCGATCGGGTCGAGTACAACAGAAGCACGTTTCCGGTCACTTGCTTCAAATACTCCGACAGATATCGTTACCGCGTCCAGTTCGGTAACCTCTTCGATCAATTGGATATTCAGGTTTTCGATTTTGCTGCTTAGATTGATCTTTTGTTCATAGGTCTTATAGCCAATAGCGGATGCCACCAAGGTCATTTCACCTTTCTCTGTTGTTACAAAAGAAAAATTACCAGACGAATCGCTGGTAGCTCCGTCATACGAGTCCTTGAGGCTGATGCTAACGCCATAAACGGGCTTGGACTTTTTATTTTTTACCGTACCGGAAACGGCCACCTGGGCCAGGCTATACTGGCAAATGAAGGCCAGAATTACTGTGATCATACCGATCTGAATACGCTTCATATACAGCTGTTTTTTGGTTTGCGGGAATAAATGTAAACTAGTTTATAATATAAACCAAATAAAAAAAAAGAAACCGGGCACCCTTAATACCCGGCTCTTTGTTGAACCCCTATTGATGAAAAGTGTTTATCTGCGGATAAGTTTTTGATGGGCCGTTTCATTACCGCAGGTGACCTTTACTATATAGCTTCCTGCGGCTACCCGGCTCATATCGATAGTTTCAGTCTGGCTTGCCAGGCTTGAAACCTGCTGGAAAAGCTTCTGACCACTGGTGTTAAATACTTCATAGCTGATTTTCTTACCCTGCCAGTGGGATGGGATGGTGACTCTTAATTCATTGACGACAGGGTTGGGGTAGGCTATGATGCTGAGTTGTTCTTCCTTTTTGCCAATACGGATCGATCTTACATAAGAGTATTCGCTGCTACCATCATTATCTACTGTGCGGAGCCTGTAATAGATCACACCGGGCTTGGAGGTATTAATATTTTTATCAGTGAAAACATACCTGGCTTCTTCTGATGTGTTGCCAAAGGCGAATACAATTCCGGCTGTTGTATAATTTCTACCATCTACACTTTTCTCAACTTCAAAATGGCTGGCATTTCTTTCCATCGCTGTAGTCCACTTCAGATCAACCGCATCGCTTGCATTCAAGATAGCGGAGAAATCAATGAGCTTTACAGGAAGTGTCACATCTGCAGGTACAGAATAATCAAATCCACGGAACCAGAAAGAATACATACGGTCGGTCCTGTTGCTGCTCGCACTACCGGTAGAAGCTCCTACCCGGAAACTAATGCTGCTTTTGTTGTTATAGGTCATGGTCGTCATCAGGTTCGTTGCAGAGGTCGACACATTGGAGTAGTCCCTGGTGGGTCCACGGAAATGCACTCCTGGCGTTAGCAGGCTTAAAACCTGGTCGAGTACGTTGCTGATAGCAAGCGAAGTGTTCTGCTCTACCGTATAAGATTGCGCGCCATAAAAGGTTACATGTTCTGCCAGCCTGTTGTCATCACCATCGATATCAAGGGCTGTCAGTTTAAAAGTATTGACCGTTGCGGGTGTGGTGGCGCTTTTCTTCACGAAATTCATTGAGAACTCGATCCACCAACTCCTGGTGCTGGGCGAACTGCCGTTGTTATAACTGATCCTTGGTTGAAACGCATTGTCATAACCGGTGTTGTCCATGTCCATATTGGTGATCTTCACCAGGGATGAAGAGCGGCCTTCAATCTTCATAATCACATCCACGTCGTTTGTAACCTGTTTGAAACGATAGGTTGCTCCATTAGCACCAGGTGTGCCGGATTCTAATTCAGGATCTTTAAACACCAGTTCGGGAACTGATGAACCGGAGCCTGATCCACCGCCGGGACCCGACTGTGCGCTCGCAAAAAAAGTTGAAGTCAACAGGAAATTTGCCAGGAAAATGCCGGCTAGTGTTTTCGTTAAGGGTAGAATTGTTTTCATCACGTTAGTTTTAGGGTGCAGATGTTTAAAAGGGTTTTCTGCAATTCCCGAAACCTTGGTTCGCAATGAATCCGATCTTTTAAGAACGGGCCTCGAATATTTGGCTTGCTTCCGGATCGGATCTTCGTTGTTTACTTAGGGTTTCTTCGAATTCGAGCACAAGATATAATACGTGTTTTTTTCATGCAAGTTTTCCGAGGATATTTTCGTATAATTTACCGTATTTTCTGTAGTATAATTACTATATACTTTGATATACAATATTTTATGCCTGTTATAAAAATGGTATAATTGCGGGATAATTGGGACGGGAGCTGCCCAGTTGGGTTAACACTTAATAGTTTCGGGCAAAAAAAGGCGGGAGAAACTCCCGCCATCAGGCTATTTTGATATAATTATTACTTGGATTTAAACTGTGGGATCAGCTCGTTAGCCAGTTCCACCATTTTCTTGATGCCGTTTTCGGGAAGGTTTCCTTTTTTGAATTCTGCCAGTATGTCCGCATGCCTGTTTTCCATTTCATGGAGGAAGTGCTCTTCGAACTCTTTCACACGGCTAACTGCCACATCCTTGATCAGGCCATTTGTACCCAGGTAAATGATCGCAACCTGTTTTTCAACCGGAACTGGCGTATACTGAGGCTGTTTCAGGATTTCCACGTTACGGGCGCCTTTGTCGATCACCTGCTTGGTAGCAGCGTCGAGGTCACCACCAAATTTAGAGAAGGCTTCCATCTCACGATAAAGAGCCTGGTCAAGCTTCAGTGTACCTGCTACTTTCTTCATCGATTTGATCTGCGCGTTACCACCCACACGGCTTACCGAGATACCTACGTTGATCGCAGGGCGGATACCCGAGAGGAACAGGTTTGTTTCCAGGAAGATCTGTCCGTCTGTAATAGAGATCACGTTGGTAGGAATATAAGCTGATACATCACCTGCCTGAGTTTCGATGATTGGAAGTGCGGTCAATGAACCACCACCTTTTACCAAATGCCTGATGCTATCAGGTACATCGTTCATATTCTTTGCTACGTTGTCATCACTGATCACCTTGGCAGCTCTTTCCAGCAGGCGGCTATGGAGATAGAAAACGTCGCCGGGATATGCCTCACGACCTGGAGGACGTCGAAGCAAAAGAGATACTTCACGATAGGCCACGGCTTGTTTGGAAAGGTCATCGTAAATGATCAGGGCAGGGCGTCCGGTATCGCGGAAAAATTCACCTATCGCTGCACCTGCAAATGGTGCATAGAACTGAAGGGGTGCCGGGTCAGATGCTGATGCTGCCACGATGGTGGTATAATCCATCGCTCCTGCATCCTGCAGGGTCTGCATCACACCCGCGATAGTAGAAGCTTTTTGACCGATGGCAACATATATACAATACACTGGCTTGCCAGCTTTGTAAAATTCTCTCTGGTTGATGATGGTATCAACAGCAATCGCCGTTTTACCGGTCTGGCGGTCACCGATGATCAGCTCACGCTGCCCACGACCGATGGGAATCATCGCATCAATGGCTTTGATACCTGTTTGCAGGGGTTCCTTTACAGGCTCACGGAAAATTACACCCGGAGCTTTTCTTTCCAGGGGCATTTCGTAACGCTCGCCGGTGATAGGCCCTTTACCATCGATGGGTTCACCGAGGGTGTTGACCACACGTCCAACCATGCCTTCACCAACCTTGATGGAAGCGATCTGGCCGGTACGACGTACTTTGGCGCCTTCTTTTACATCGCCGCTGTCACCCATCAATACCACACCTACATTATCTTCCTCGAGATTCAACGCGATGGCGCGAACACCATTTTCAAATTCAACCAATTCACCATAGCGAACATTGCCCAGGCCATACACGCGGGCAATACCGTCACCGATCTGTAATACATTCCCTACTTCTTCCAGGTCGGCGCTGGCGTTAAAATTGCTCAACTGCTGGCGCAGTATGGCACTTATTTCATCTGGTTTAATATCAGCCATATTTTGCTATTTATCGTTGTTGATTATCGTTTTTCAAATCCTTATTCTAAATATCCAGGCTCACCTCATTTTCAAATTTTCAAATCTTCAAATTTTCAAATTCAATCCCTACCTTATTTTATAAATAAAGTCATTATTCTCAAACTGCCTCGCGATATTCCTCAGATCGTATGCGATACTTGCATCTATTAGTTTGTCCCCGATCTGCAAAACGAATCCGCCAATAATACCATCATCTATTTTCTCGTCCAATTCTATATTATCGTAACCGCTGGCTTTTTTCACCTGTTCCTTTATTGACTGTCTTACATTATCGCTGATAGGAACAGCTGTAGTAACCTTTACGGTATGAATGTCTTTAAATTCCTTGTACTGCCTTATAAATGCTGTTGTGATCTCGGGCAGATTGCTTTCTCTGCCTTTACTGATCAGTAAGGCATTAAATGATTTAGTGAGTTCAGAAATCTTTCCCGCCGTTACCGCTTCCACGATCTTCTTCTTGGTATCAGGGTTCACGATAGGGCTCTTCAACAGGTTAGTGAATTCCCGGTGACCCTTGCATACCGCCTGCAGGTACTCCATATCGGCAAATACCTTTTCCAGTTCACCCCTCTCAACCGCAAGGTCGAGCAGTGATTTCGCGTAACGGGTTGCTAAACGAGGATTAAGCATATTTTTTTAAGCTTCGAGCTTTGAGCTATGAGCTGCGAGCTCGGGGCTCGTAGCTAGTGGCTCATAGCTTGTTTTTAATTTAGTTTTACTTCATCAACCATTTCCCTGATAAAAGCCTCCTGGCTGGACTGGTTACCCAATTCTTTTCTCAATACTTTTTCACTGATCTCGATCACCAGTTTACCTACCTGGTTTTTCAGGTCGGTTAATGCTGCCATCTTTTGTACGTTGATAGCTGCCTGCGCATCGGAAAGGATCTTGCCGGCTTCCACTTTCGATTGCTCCTTAGCATCGCTGATGATCTTATCCCTGATCTCGCGGGCTTCTTTCAACATCGCCGTTCTTTCTTCACGTGCCTTGGCGAGCAAAGCTTCGTTTTCGCTTTTCATCTGCGACATTTCAGCTCTTACCTTCTCAGCCGCTGCGATGGAGTTGGCAATATTGCTTTCTCTTTCATTCAGCGATTTCAGGATAGGCTTCCAGGCAAATTTGCGCAACAGCAGCAACACAACGATAAATGCTACCAGGGTCCAGACAAAAAAACCAAGATGGGGAGTTAACAAACTCATACAAAAAATATTATAGGTCTTAATTCATTTTAAAAGCAACTGTACCTTCCGCCCTGTGCTTCCGGTACAGTACTGATTTTTGTGGTACGCATGATTATTTCAGTACCGCCAGCAGACCGGCGATTACCGCAAACAGCGCAACACCCTCAACGAAGGCGGCTGTAAGAATCATTGCACCACGGATGTCGTTGGCAGCTTCCGGCTGACGGGCAATAGCCTCAGTTGCGCCCTTACCGATCTGTCCGATACCAATACCGGCACCAATCGCAGCAAGTCCTGCACCGATCGCACCACCAAAGTGTGACCAGCTTCCGGAAACTTCTAACAGGATGTTCATTAAATCCATGATTCTGATTTTATAATTAATAAAAAATTGATGCTTAATGATGCGCTACATCTTCTTCAAAATGGTGATCACCGATCGCCTGGCTGATAAACACCGCAGTAAGATTCGTGAATATATAAGCCTGGATAAATGCCACCAGTAATTCAATCAGGTAAATAAATACGGCAAACGCGATCGATACCGGTGTAAAGGCCACCCCGGCAGTTTTTGTCATCTCGGTGAATATAAAGATCAGGCTCACAAAACTCAGGATGATGATGTGGCCAGCCGTCATGTTGGCAAACAACCTGATGATCAACGCGAAGGGCTTGGTAAACACACCCATCAGCTCTACCGGTAACATCAGCAGTTTTACCGGTACCGGTACTCCAGGGAACCAGAAAATATGTCCCCAGAAATGCTTATTGGAACTTAGTAATATCACAATCAGGGAGATAATACCCAACACAGCTGTAAAAGCAATATTACCGGTCACGTTCGCCGCGCCAGGCAACAGCCCAAACAGGTTATTGATCAAAATGAAAAAGAAAAGCGTCAGCAGGTAGGGAAGGTATTTTTGATAGTTGGTGCTGAGGTTTGGCTTCGCGATGTCATCCCTCACAAACATGATCACCGGCTCGATGGCATTTTGCAAACCCTTAGGAGCCGAAGTAACGCCCTGTCCTGTCCTGTACTTTTTGGCCATATTGGTAAGAAGGAAAAATAATACCGCCAGGGCAAGGAACATTTGCACCACGTTTTTGGTCAGTGAGAAATCGAAGACTTTTACCGATTCATCCACGGCGCCGGCTTCGTTGACCGGTACGATATCATGGCCCACCAGTTTGTAGCCTTTGTAGGCCTGCTCACCGTGGTGAAATTTAGACGACATAAAGATATCCAACCCCCGTTGCGGTGAATACAGGATCACCGGGAGTGGAAGTGTGGCATGGAAATCATGACCGTCCTCTTTTTGTATGGAAAAAAAATGAAATTCGTGGGCATCCGCGATATGGTCCAGCATGGCTTTGCCGGGATCGAATTTAGCCTCCGGATCTCCGCCACCACCCGCCAGGGCAGGCACAGAAAAAAGTACACAAAACAGACTGAAAGCCGCTACCGATAAGGATTTGAAAGGTCTGAAAGACATACCGCTCCTGAAATTTGGCGCAAAGATAAGGGTGGGTCAGTGAAAAACCTTG
>JAEYVW010000439.1 GCA_023429365.1 Bacteroidota bacterium | reverse complement strand
CTGATGTTCGAATTTGAAATGGGGTGAATAAACTGTAGTCCAAAACTATAGCCGGTTTCTTCAAAGTCTGTATCGTTTCCGGCAAATGATTTATCGGCATTAAACTTGTTCCAGCTCCATCCGGCATAGGCGGCCAGGTGTGGCATAAACCTGTAGGCAAGCACTCCTTCAAAACCAAAACCTGTTTTAAGCTTCGCGTCATGAAGATCTTTAGTAGGAAAATTAACACCGGGCTTTAGTTCAAAGCTCCATTTTTTTTGTGCATCCGCGCTTTGTGATGACAGGATCAGGATTAAACCAATAACAGCTGCGAGAATGTTTCTATAATTTTTCATGATAGTTAGTTTTAATTGGCTAATGGTTTAAATATGTTAGTGTTGCAAAACTATTTTGCGGTTTAGTAACACGTAATGACTTAAACAGCATCGGAAGCTGATTTAGATCAGGCAGACAGCAGATGCGTTAATGTTGGGTGTGTCCTTAAGTTGGAGCAGCTATATAAAAAAAGAAGCGGATGATGAGAAGGGTGACCTCTCACTCCGCATTAAAGTTTATAGCTGATATTTTAGTTCTATACTTTTATGTCATTGCAAAAAGCCGTCCATGTATTCAAATAATATTGCTGTCTGATTCATCAGGCCTACATGGTCCTGATTGGGTACAATGGCCAGACGGGAAGCAGGCATAGGTTGCATACCTGCGGCAATACCTCCTCCCAGCAGTTTATATGTTTTTGCTAGTTCAACTTTATCCATGCCATCATTGTCGCCAGATATGATTAGAACAGGCACGGTGAGTTTGGCAATATTCTCATCTCCCATGTTAAATGGAACGCCAATCAGTTCCAACATCTGCTCAAGAAATTTTGTCCATTTAGTTTTATCCGGTGCTACAGCATCATAGGCAGCGTGCATAGGAGAGTTTGTAAAAAGTTCCGGTTTCATGTTTTTAAATACCACATTCACTTCGGACACCCAGCCTTCAGTTTTATAGACCGAAGAAATGATCACGAGTTTTCGTAGTCTCTTTGGACTTTGTATGGCAAACTGGTAAGCGACCTGCCCGCCAAAACTATATCCTGCCACATCTGCGCTGTCAATTTTAAGGTGGTCCATAACTTTCTCTACATCGCTGGCCAAAGTTTCCCGTGATAACTTTCTTTCAGTATAGGGGGTATGTCCATGGCCCTGCAGTTCCAGGGCAATCACTTTCCTGGATTTTGCCAGTTTAGGTATTAATTCTCTCCAGTTCATATCAATGGTACAAAAGGCACCGTGGAGTAAAATCAGAGGCTTCCCCTCACCGTATACTTCATAATAGACCTTTGTGCCGTTGGCCGGTGCATAGCCAGTGCTGGCCGGCTTTGTTTGCTGGGCATTAGAAAAAGAAACAGCAGACATGATGATGGCGATGAGGAGTAGTTTTACAAGATGCTCCGGCTTTAATTTATTTTTCATATGCTCCCGGTTTTGATGCAGACTGAATTATCAGCAAAGGTTACTAACATTCGCGGATTTTATAGGTGAGAAAGCGACAAGTTCAGGGGTTAATTGCGACAAAGCATTGAAATATCTGACTTCCGTTTTGTAAGGTATAAAAGACTTTTCGGCATATGTCGTTCTGTTTTTCCTTGATCCGCGATCACTTACTCAAAAAACACCCCCGGTTTCTCAGTGCAGCTTCTCATAGCTTATTCACTACAATAACTTGTATCGCGAAGGAGAATTCCTGGATTTCTACCAGATTTTAAATTAATAAAACTTATTTATGAAACCAGTATTGCTTTTGACAATTGCGATATTAACCAGTTTATCATTTCTAAACGCGCAGAATAAGAGTATTGAAAGCGAAATAGAAGGCATGGATAAGCAGGAAGCAGAAGCTGTCCTGAAGCATGACACGCTAGCGCTCGAGCGCATTTGGGCCTATGACTTTACCGTGAATACACCTTATAACCTGGTTGCTATAAGAAATAGGGGTGATAGAGTAAATCTGTACTACTCGAAATTTGAGCGGAATCCTGAGAAGGTCCATGTCCTGTGCGACAGTGTGGTCAGTTCTATGGGTAATGAAGTCATAATTCGAAATGCACCAATGACCCTGGCAGGACAAACTTTAACCAGGCGTTATACGCATGTCTGGATAAAGCGGGACGGGACCTGGCAGTTGGCGACCCGGCATGCAAATTTCATTTGTCCCGATATGCCTAAGCAGAAACTCCAATAGTGCCGGCAGTTACAAAACCAACTTTAAACCCCAAAAAAACAGAGATATGAGAACCACAATCAGTAAAGAAATAAGGTTCCTTTGTACCCTGGCGGCTTTGAGTATACTTACGAGTCCTGGTTTTTCACAATCTACCGTAGATACTACCGACGGGAGGTTTTATGACGACCTCCTTGACAATCTTGTTGGAAAATGGGAGGCCAGCGCAACGGTACACAAAGCGAAGTTCACGCTTCGGTTTGATGTTGACTGGGTCTTGAACCACCAATATCTGCGCGTTCATTTTATAAGCAATGAAATTGTTCCCTGGCTTAAAGTTCCGTTTGAGAGCCAGTCATTTTTCGGATACGATAGAATGAAGAAGAGATACACGTTTCATGAACTCACAGTTCATGGTGATTCCGGCCCGTATGAAGAAGCCTTAAGCGGCGCGGATAGAACAGGTGATGAATTCTTACTGGTGAAAAAACAAGCTGACGCAGACCGGGTTATCGTGCAGATTTTCAGTTGGAACCCTGACTCAGGCACATGGCGTATCGTTTCAAGGCTCCTGGAAGGCGAAATAATGGGAGAGCCATTTTTGCAAATGGATTTGCATCGCGTTAAATAAACAATGCCAAAAATAATTTGCGGATAGAATAGTCTAACATTTAAAAATGATCTATGCACATGTGTATATCAAGGCGGAAATTCATTAAACAGGCATCCATGGCTATTGCAGTGCCATCAATTCTATGGGGAAATGAGTTTTCCCGGATGCAAAATATTCCACGCATCGGTTTCCTCAGCGGTGCGGGGGCGATGAAACTCGAAAAAGTTTTTACGGATGAACTGGAAAAACTTGGTTTCCGGGACGGCGAAAACCTCAACATTGAAATGAGGCTTGCCCGCCCAAATACAAGCGACCTGGGAGTTATGGCCACGGAACTGGCCGCGATGGATCTCGCGCTCATAGTTGTCGGTTCTCTTCCGATAGCCATAGAAGTAAGAAAGCTCAATCCAAAAATGCCCATGGTGCTGGCAACCTGTCCCGGTATGGTCAGCAATGGTTTTGCAAAAAGTCTTGAACATCCAGGCGGCATTTATACAGGGATGGACGAATTACCGGGTGGAGTTACCGCAAAACGTCTCCAGCTTTTAAAAGCAGTGGTACCTGATGCCAAACGAATCGCCATACTTTCTGCTACACCCGGGGTGGGAGGTCATGAAGCACAGCTTGCGGAAGCGGAAGCTACTGCTGAACCGCTGGGTTTAGTAGTAAAGCCGTACCGGGTGATGTCCCTGGATGATTTAAGCAAAGCCCTGGTGGAAATAGCGAGTGATAAAATGGATGGAGTACTTATTTTCCAGGGGGCCCTTACACTTGCCAACAGGAATATGATGGTTGATTTTGCGATCCAAAATCAGTTGCCAGTGATTTACCAGCAAAGTGTGTTTGTTGAAATAGGCGGGCTTATGTCCTGGGCGCCGGACCTGCAACAGCAATTTCGTGAGTCTGCACATTTCGTTGATAAGATA
>JAEYVW010000423.1 GCA_023429365.1 Bacteroidota bacterium | reverse complement strand
TATTGGTAAATTCGATATCGCAGCCTTCAAAAGCTTCTTTCTCCAATTCGTTACTGGGATCGATGCCCTGCTTCATCAGTTCTACGCGTTTGGCATTGATGTCAAATCCAATCACCGATATCTTCTTTGCAAACTCCAATGCAATGGGTAAGCCCACATAGCCCAATCCAATCACCGCTAATTTTGCCCTTTTGTCGATCAGTTCCTGGTACATAAAGTTTTTATAGTTTAGGTTTAGGTTAATAGTTGATATACCTGGTCACACTTGTTTCTATTCTATTACTTAATACTTACAAACTCTTTTGGCTGCTTACTCCACTCTTCTTTTGGCAGCCCTTTAAAAAAGTCATAAGTTATTTTTAATCCCTGTGCGCGGTTTACTTTTGGTTCCCAGCCCAGGATGGTCTTTGCTTTTGTAATATCCGGCTGACGTTGTTTAGGATCATCCACCGGTAAAGGTTTATACACGATCTCAGTGGTATTGCCGGTGAGCGCCAGCACTTCTTCCGCAAAATCTTTCAGAGAAATTTCGTTGGGATTGCCAATGTTGACCGGCAGATGATAGTCGCTAAGCAATAACCTGTAGATACCATCAATAAGATCATCCACAAAACAAAAACTTCGAGTTTGTGATCCGTCACCGAAAACAGTAAGCGGCTCACCACGCAGCGCCTGCCCGATAAATGCCGGCAGCGCACGGCCGTCATTAAGTCGCATACGCGGACCATAAGTATTGAATATCCTGACTATCCGCGTTTCTACATTATGAAATGTATGATAGGCCATGGTGATGGACTCCATGTATCGCTTAGCTTCATCATATACTCCCCTTGGTCCAACAGGGTTTACATTGCCCCAGTATTCTTCCGTTTGGGGATGCACGAGTGGATCACCGTACACTTCGCTGGTAGAAGCAACCAGTATCCTTGCACCTTTAGCCTTGGCCAGGCCGAGACAGTTATGAGTGCCCATCGCACCTACTTTCAGCGTCTGAATAGGAATCTTCAGGTAATCAATAGGGCTGGCGGGCGATGCAAAATGAAGGATATAGTCCAGTCGCCCTGCTATATGAATAAACTTTGTGACATCGTGATGATAGAATTCAAACTGCTCCAGCTTAAACAAATGCTCGATATTTTTCAGATCACCCGTGATCAGGTTGTCCATACCGATTACTTTGTATCCTTCTTTAATAAAGCGATCACACAAATGAGAGCCCAGGAAACCAGCCGCGCCGGTGATAAGTATTCTTTTTCGATCCATAGTAATTTAATAGGTTTATTCTATACCCGGCCTGCCTACACTTTCATAATGAAACCCAAGCCCGTTGATACTGGCAACATCAAAAAGGTTCCGGCCGTCGAAAATCACCTTATTTTTCAGGTTTGAAACGATCTTTAAAAAATCCGGCGTACGGAACTCGTTCCATTCCGTAGCAATGATCAATGCATCGGCGTCCTTTAATGCTGCGTATTGACTCTCTGCATACTGAATTTTATCTCCGATGGCCTGGCGTACATTATTCATTGCTTCCGGATCAAAGGCAGTGACAGTAGCACCTTCCTTCACCAGCGCATCTATGATATATAATGCCGGCGCCTCACGAATATCGTCTGTATTTGGCTTGAATGCAAGTCCCCACAGTGCAAAATGTTTTCCCTGGAGGTTATTATTGAAATATTTCCTGATTTTAGGTAACAGATGTAGTTTCTGAATTTCATTTACCTCGATGACAGCGTTGAGGATCTTAAAATCATATCCAGAATCCGAAGCTGATTTCACCAGGGCCTGCACATCTTTAGGAAAACAGCTTCCACCATAGCCAATACCGGGGAATAAGAAACGTTTCCCGATCCTTTCATCACTACCGATACCTCGGCGAACCATGTCTACATCGGCGCCGAGTCGCTCGCAAAGCTGGGCGATCTCATTCATAAAAGAAATCTTTGTAGCCAGGAATGAATTGGCTGCATATTTTGTCAATTCAGCCGAGCGTTCATCCATAAAGATCACCGGGTTGCCCTGGCGAACAAATGGCGCGAATAATTCACCGATCAGTTTCTTCGCTCTTTCTGAACGAGTACCGATCACCACCCTGTCGGGCTTCATGAAATCATCAACGGCAACACCTTCACGCAAAAACTCGGGATTTGAAACTACATCAAACTCCCCCTTAAAATTTTTCGTGACTGCTTCCCGTACCAGCTCGGCCGTTCCAACCGGCACCGTGCTTTTATCCACGATCACTTTGTAATCGGTAATGATCTTACCGATCTCTTCAGCTACACCAAGTACATAGCGAAGATCAGCAGATCCGTCTTCACCAGGAGGTGTGGGCAGAGCCAGGAAAACAATTGAAGCATCCCTGATACCTTCTGCCAGATCGGTAGTGAATAGTAAACGCTCTTCCTTCAGGTTGCGGAGAAATATTTTCTCTAGACCCGGCTCATATATGGTGATCGTACCGCTTTTTAGACGGCTGACTTTAGATTCGTCGATATCCACACAGGTTACAGTATTCCCGGTCTCGGCAAAACAAGTACCCGTTACTAAGCCAACATAACCTGTTCCTACTACAGCGATTTTCATAAATATTTTTTATTGCGCTTCTGCGTTCTTTTTGTAATTCGAAAATTAAGATTCAAAATACTCCAGCACCTTCGACGTGATAAACTGAAGTTGCTCCTCGTCCAGCTCGGTATGGATCGGTAATGAGATCACTCTTTCCGTCAACCAGTCAGTTACCGGCATCTGCTGTGAGGAGACATTAAACTGTTCAAACATCCGTTGCCTATGACCCGGAACCGGGTAATAGATCATGGAAGGAATTTTATGCGTAGCCAGGAATTCGTTCAGCCCGTTCCTTTTCGCGGCACTGTTATTTCCGTCTTCGATCAGCAAAGTGTATTGATGAAAAACATGTTTTGAATAACTGGCACGAAAAGGTGTTTTGATACTGGAATGTCCGGCAAATGCCTTATCATAAAAATCTGCCGCGGCTCTCCGGGCCGCATTGTACTCATCGAGATGACGAAGTTTGATATCCAGGATGGCCGCCTGCATCGTGTCCAGGCGACTATTACAACCAACCAGGTCATGGTAGTATCTCCGGCTCTGGCCGTGATTAGCGATCATTTTTAGTTTATCAGCCAGGGTATCGTCATTGGTAAAAATGGCACCGCCATCTCCAAAATCACCGAGATTTTAGGAAGGATAAAACGAAGACGCCCCGATATCACCGATCGATCCGGTCTTTTGACGAATCCCTCCCTGTTCGTAATCGCATCCTATTGCCTGCGCGTTATCTTCAATCACAAAGAGCCCATGCTTCCTGGCAATTGACATGATCTCTTCCATAGGAGCAGCCTGGCCATACAGGTGTACGGGCACAATCGCTTTCGTTTTGGGTGTGATCACTTTCTCCAACTCGTCCGGGTCAATACAGAATGTTTTGGGATCGACTTCAACAAAAACGGGGGTCAGTCTAAGCAATGCGATCACTTCAGTAGTGGCGATATAGGTAAAAGAAGGAGTGATTACTTCATCGCCCGGTTGAAGACCAAGCGCCATCATGGCGATCTGGAGGGCATCCGTGCCATTGGCACAGGGAATAGTATGTTTTACTCCGAGAAAATTTGAAAGATTGGCGGCGAAATCCTGCACTGGCTTGCCATTAATGAAGGCCGAGCTTTCCATCACGCTGAGGACGG
>JAEYVW010000378.1 GCA_023429365.1 Bacteroidota bacterium | reverse complement strand
TTACGGTCAAGTGTTGCGCCGATAATTTTTCCATCTGTAAATGAGATGGAGGCAGGCCCGTCCCAGGGCTCCATGATAGCCGAATGAAACTCATAAAATGCTTTCTTCACCGGGTCCATCTGTTCATTACCATCCCATGCTTCTGGTATCAGCATCATCATCACATGAGGTAATGAGCGGCCGGTAAGTGTTAGCAATTCGATCATGTTATCAAGGCAGGCTGAATCGCTCTGTCCTTCTGTTACGATCGGCAGCAACATCTCCATTTCTTCTCGGGTGAAATATGGAGATGTAAATCCTTTTTCACTTGTTTTAAGCCAATTTAGGTTACCCTGCAGGGTATTGATCTCACCATTGTGAGCAATGTAGCGGAATGGCTGCGCGAGTTTCCAGGAAGGAAATGTATTTGTTGCAAAACGGGAATGGACAAGCCCAAATGCACTAACCATTCTTTTGTTGTTGAGGTCAGTGAAATATTTTCTCACCTGGGTGCTGGTGAGCTGACCTTTGTATACGATAGTTTTATATGAAAGAGAAGCGATATAAAACCCGATCTCGTCTTTCTTTACGGTACTGGAAATAGTGTGACTGGCGAGGTTGCGCAGTATGAATAATTTTCTTTCAAAATCATCGGGGTTTGAGATATGGTCAGGACATGCAATAAACACCTGCTCCATTTCCGGTTCCACGCTTAATGCTGTCGGACCAATATCCGATGTATTGACGGGCACTTTGCGATAGGCCAGGATCTCCAGTCCGAGAATTTCTGCAGTACGATTAAAAATATCACGGCATTCTTCACGCAACCTGATCTCGCGGGGAAAGAAAATGACGCCAACGCCATATTTACCATAAGCAGGCAGATGTACTCCCAGGCGCACGCATTCATCAAAGAAAAATTCATGCGGCATCTGTATCATAATGCCCGCACCGTCACCACTGTTGGCATCGCAGCCACAGGCACCGCGGTGTTCCATGTTTTCCAACACCGTCAACGCATCCGTAATATTCTGATGCGATTTATAACCTTTGATATTTGCTACGAATCCGATACCACAAGCATCATGCTCATAGGAAGGGTGATATAAACCTTTAAATTCTGCCATAGGCAAAGTGATAGTTTAGATATTTTATAAGAAAGTATCGTAAAAATTAAACGTATGGCAGGCAGTTATGTAATTTACTGCTTTTTCTTCAAAGGAATGGCGGTAGTTGTTATTAATTTTCCACAAGGGAATGGACTAATGAGTGTTCGTTCTTGTGGCAGTTTTCCTGGCTGATTTCAAACCTGGCGATGATCGCCTTCCAAAATAAATTGCCTTATGGTTAACGCGCCTGAAAGCTTCTGATTCCGGTTAAACGAGATATCCAAACAATGTATCGTTCTTATTCAATTCCGTGAAGTTGATATTGTATTTCGCCATTTTCTGTAGTAGCAGATCGTAGTCTTCCCGGTTTTTAAATTCGAGGCCAATAAGGGCGGGTCCGCTTTCCTTATTTGTCTTTTGCATGTATTCGAATCGTGTGATATCGTCTGTTGGTCCCATCACATTGCTGACAAACTCTTTCAGGGCGCCAGGGCGTTGTGCAAAATTGACAAGGAGATAGTGTTTCAGCCCTTCATATTGCAGGCTTCTTTCTTTTATCTCGGGCATGCGGTCGATATCATTATTACTTCCGCTAACGATGCAAACGATATTTTTACCCCTGATCTCGTTTGCATAATCATCAAGCGCCGCAATGCTGAGCGCGCCTGCAGGTTCGGCAACGATTGCATCCTCGTTGTATAGTTTCAGGATCGTCGTACAGACTTTTCCTTCCGGAACCAGGTGCATTTCGTCCAGAACCTCTTTGCAGATAGGGTAAGTTATCTCTCCTGCACGCTTCACAGCAGCTCCATCTACAAACCGATCGATTGTATCCAGCGTAACCGGGTGACCTTCCCTGAAAGCTGCGGTCATGGATGGGGCGCCCTCAGGTTCCAGGCCGATGATTTTTGTTTTTGGAGAATAAATATTAAAATAGCTTCCCACACCTGCGCTAAGTCCTCCACCGCCAACAGGTACAAACAAATAGTCTATATCTGCGAGGTCGTTTAAAATTTCCACTGCGACAGTTGCCTGGCCCTCTATGATCCGCAGATCATCAAACGGTGGTATAAAGACCATGTCGTTGTCTTCGGTAAATTTTTTTGCCGCGATAGCACAATCATCAAAAGTATCACCCACCAGTTTGATCTCAATATGATCTTCCCCAAACATCTGGGTCTGGTTGACCTTTTGTTTGGGTGTGATGATCGGCATAAACACGACGCCTTTTACGCCAAGTTTTTTACAACTGTAGGCAAAGCCCTGTGCATGATTGCCGGCGCTGGCACATACCACACCTTTTTTACATTGTTCGGGCGACAATGAACTCATCATGTTGTATGCACCCCGCAACTTGTAGGAGCGAACCACCTGAAGGTCTTCTCTTTTCAAATACACATTGCACTGGTATTTTCGCGAGAGTCGCGCATTTAATTGCAAAGGTGTGCGGGTGACAATTTTTTCAAGCCGACTGGCTGCATCATTAAAGTTTAACCTGTTTAATGATGCAGCCTGGTCATCGCCTGTTATATGGATCGTTTCTTGCATGATGTTTTTGTTAGCCTATTGAAACCGGCTTTTCTGTCTGGTGACGGAAAGTATCTTTAACTGAGGCTTCAGGTTCGGCGCCAGCTGGTTTCTGGTTTTCGGGACGTAGACTTCTCACTGTCTTTCCAGCCTGCCAAAGCTCGCTTTCCCTCAGTTCCTTTAATTCAACTTCCAGTTTTTCACGGTAGTCAGGCTTGCTGTTACTATCAATGGAACGTTGTGATTCTTTTCCGGAAGCAACGCTTTCATACAATTCTTTAAATACAGGAGCCGTAGCATCCCTAAATTTTTTCCACCAGTCAAGCGCACCACGCTGGGCGGTTGTAGAACAGTTGGCATACATCCAGTCCATACCATTTTCAGCTACCAATGGCATCAGCGACTGGGTTAATTCCTCCACTGTTTCATTGAATGCTTCGGAAGGGGAGTGGCCATTGTCGCGAAGCACCTGGTATTGTGCTGCGAATATGCCTTGTATAGCACCCATCAGTGTACCTCTTTCACCGGTAAGATCAGAATACACTTCTTTTTTGAAATCTGTTTCAAACAAATAACCGCTACCCACGGCGATACCCAGCGCGATCACGCGTTCAAACGCTTTGCCTGTGGCATCCTGGTAAATGGCATAAGAGCTATTCAATCCACGGCCCTGCAGGAACATACGGCGCAGCGAAGTGCCCGATCCTTTTGGTGCAACGAGGAACACATCCACATCAGCAGGTGGCACGATACCGGTCTGGTCGTTGAACGTAATTCCAAAGCCATGAGAAAAATAAAGTGCCTTACCAGGAGTCAGGTGTTTTTTCACAGTTGGCCACAAAGCAATTTGTGCTGCATCACTTAACAGGTAACAGATGATAGTGCCTCTTTGAAGTGCTTCTTCTATCTCAAAAAGTGTTTCACCCGGCACAAAGCCATCGCGGATCGCTTTATCCCAGGTCTTGGAATCTTTACGCTGGCCTACGATCACATTGATGCCGTTATCTTTTTGATTCAGTGCCTGGCCAGGCCCCTGTACGCCATAACCAATTACGGCTACTGTTTCATTTTTTAAAACTTCCTGTGCTTTTGACAAAGGAAATTCTTCTCTTGTTACCACATTTTCCAATGTGCCGCCAAAATTTAGTTGTGCCATTTTTTATTGTTTTAAAAGTTTAGATATTCAGGTTAATTGATTTGAAAAACTTAATATTATTTTTTCGTGATTACATCGTAAACACTTCATCCTGCTTGTCCAGGTATTCATTCTCCACTACTTCTTCGCCGGGTTCTTTACGCTCAAATTCTTTCAGGCGGTCATGGAAACCGATGCTTTCTTTGATGATGGCCACCCTGGCACTGCGTACGAATTCTATAAGTCCATAGGGCTCCAGCACTTTTACGAGTTTATCAATCTCTTCGTTGTGACCTGTTGTTTCGAATACGACATAGTCTTTTCGTATAGCAACGGCCCTTGCTCCAAATTCACGCAGTAGTCTTTCCACTTTTACCTTTTCGGCGATTTCGTCGGTAGACACTTTGTATAGCGCCATTTCCTGCCAGACGATTTCATTATCGGTATTATAAAATGCCCGGAGTATATCAACCTGTTTTTCGATCTGGCGTACCAGTTTTTTTACCACCTCTTCGGTTTCGTTGATCACGATCGTAAACCGGTGGATCCCTTCTACCTCACTGGGTGACGTGTTAAGGCTTTCGATATTTATCTTTCGCCTGGAAAAAATCGTCGACACACGGCTGATGATACCAATCTGGTTTTCCGTGTAGACCGTTATCGTGAATTCTTGTTTTGACATGCTCCAATTTTTTAATTGCCTAAATTATTTTAACCTGATCTCGCTCACACTGCAGCCCTGCGGTACCATTGGGAAAACATTATTTTCCTTTCCTACCATTACTTC
>JAEYVW010000260.1 GCA_023429365.1 Bacteroidota bacterium | reverse complement strand
ACCACTACTTTGCTGGCCCCATTCATCACTCCTGTTTTAATGAAGCTATTCGCGGGCGCGTTGATCGAAGTGGATATTTTGAAGATGATGTGGGATATCATAAAGATGATCATCATCCCGATTGGGGCGGGGCTTGTTTTCAATAAGCTTTTAAGTGGCAGGTCGCAATGGCTCGATAAGGCCATGCCAATAGTCTCCATGTTTGGTATCGCTTTTATTATCACGATCATTACCGCTGCGGGTAGAGAAAGCCTACTGACGATCGGACCCGCCCTGATAGGCGTGGTACTTATACACAACCTCTTTGGCTATTTTCTCGGATACTGGTCTGCCAGGTTGCTCAAAATGCCGGAAAGGGATTGCCGTACTATCGCGATCGAAGTGGGTATGCAGAATGCCGGACTTGCTTCGGGTATTGCCAAAGAGATGGGAAAGATTGCGACGGTGGGACTGGCAGCCGCGGTATTTGGTCCAGTTATGAATATCACCGGCTCCATGCTGGCAAGTTGGTGGCACGGCAGGTTACCGAAGGACGGTGTTAAGGAAGCGGAAGGCAGGGAAGGAGCTCACTAGGATTTTCAACCATCAAAATTTTCAATATGATAGTTAAACGAAGTTTACTGTTGTTTTTGGTAACGCTGTTTTTACACCAGCTTAGCATCGGCCAGCAAATAACAAAAGAGCAATTGCTTTTCTTAACCCGTGAATGGAAAGGCGATCGCTTTGCCGACGGCCGGCCCAAAGTACCGGACTCCATCCTGAACCGTATGAAATTAGTGACACTCGAAGAAGCATGGGCGGTATTGAGAAACGAAAATTACAAACACCAGTATGATGATGGATGGCAAACGATCAATCCCGACAGTGTGTTAGTGGGTCGCGCTGTTACGGCTACGTTTATGCCTGGTCGGCCGGATCTGCAACGGGCCATCGATGATACAGGGCATATACGTGATAAGCGGGTAAAATCACAAAACACCTGGCCCATCGAGTTGCTGGTAAAACGCGATGTATATGTCGTGGATCAGTTTGGTGCGCATGAGGATGGCCCGACTGTTGGCGATAATCTGGGCAACGCCATCTTTTCAAAAACAGGTAATGGCCTCGTCTACGATGGCGCTATACGTGACATAAACGGGTTGAAGGAGCTGGGATCATTCACTTCTTTCTTCAGGTCTTATCACCCATCTCACCATCTTAATAACCCGGCTGGTGATTTGAACACTACCCTGGTTGGCATAAACCAGCCCACCAGGATCGGTAAAGCGACGGTTATGCCGGGGGATATTGTGTTGGGACGCGATGGCGGTGTGATATTTATTCCTCCGCATTTGGCAGAAAAAGTTGTCAAGGTTTCAGAACTGGTCAGGCTTCGAGATATGTTTAGTCACCAGCGGTTGCGTGAAGGAAAATATACGGCGGGACAGATCGACACAAGGTGGAGCGATGAGATTGAGAGAGATTTTTCAAAATGGCTGAATGAACATATGGATGAATTGCCTGTACCAAAATCGCAGATACAGGAACTACTGAAAGGTCGTACCTGGTAAAAATTGTTAGTCGGTTCATTATTTATAATCTTAAAAAACCGTAAGATGTTAAACTCAAGGAGATCGTTTCTTAAAAAAGCTGCCCTCGGTTCGGCACTGGCTCCACTTGCCTCATTGGCATCGTTTGGCCAGGGATATGAAAATGCCATTGATAAAAATCCCAGGCGATCCGCACCGGCTGATCTTAAGATCACAGAGGTGAAATGTGGTTATATAAGAGGAAGTGTTTTTGTAAAAGTGTATACCAACCAGGATATTTGGGGATGTGGGGAAGGTGTAGACGCTGTACCAGGCACTTATCACCTGGTGAAAAATTTTGGTAACCGGCTTAAAGGAAAAAACCCGTTGAATGTGCATCGTTTGTTTGAAGACATTCGCCGCTCCGGTTTTTTCCAGGGAGCCCAGTCGGGGATGTATGTGGCGGTACTTTCTGCTATTGAGACCGCATTGTGGGATCTTGCCGGTAAGGCCCTGAACCTCCCGGTATACCAGTTGCTCGGCGGTAAGTTCCGCGATAAGATCAGGGTATACTGTGATACGGCTTTGTATCAGCGGAACCTGCCTACTCCCAAAGATTTTGCAGAGGCTGCCCTGAAATCAAAAGAGATGGGATTTAATGCGATCAAGTTTGATCTTGACCAGGCTAATGATCCGAATAAATATGATTTCTATAACTGGACAGCAAGCCCGGCTGAATTGCAGCGAATGGTGGATCAGATCAGTGCTGCCAGGGAAGCGGTAGGACCAAAGATTGATATCTGTGTTGATATGCACGGTCGTTATGATGCAGTGACTGGACAGGCTGTAGCGAAGCGGCTGGAACATTTAAACCTGATGTGGCTGGAAGAGCCCATACCTGCTGAGAATGCGGAAGCATATAAACTGATAACTGAATCGACCAGTACCCCGATCTGCGCGGGCGAGAATCATTACCTTGCCCACGGGTTCAGAAGGCTGCTGGAAATTGGTGCCGTGGATATCGTAATGCCTGATCTGCAAAAAGCCGGCGGGTTGGGAGAGGGCCAGCGGATCGCTAACCTTGCCAATCTTTATTATACGCCATTTGCACCGCATATGGTCGCGTCTTTCCTGGGTGCCATGGCATCGGCTCATGTCTGCGCTTCCGTACCAAATTTTATGATCCTGGAATGGCAGTCTTATTTTCATACACAACCCATGTTCAAAGAAATAGTTGACTACGATGGGGAGTGGGTTAAAGACAGTTTTATTACGCTATCTGAAAAGCCGGGTATCGGGGTGGAGATCAATGAGGAGGCGATGAAAAAATATGCATGGCCTGGTATTCCTTTTTTTGAATAAGAACAACGCAATGATGAAAAATAGTTTGTTTATTTTGGCCTTACTGTTTTATGCTGTTTGCAGTCGCGGTCAGTCACAACACCGCGCAGATGATCTTCGGGAAATGAAAGGAGATAATAATACCTGGGTATTTGTTATGGCCGGCCAGTCAAATATGGCCGGACGGGGTACTGTGGAATCCCAGGATACTATACCTGAAAAAAGACTTTTGACGATTAACAAAGACGGGCAGGTTGTAATGGCGAAGGAGCCTTTGCATTTTTACGAGCCAAGCCGCATAGGTCTTGATTGTGGGTATTCTTTTGGATCAACATTGCTTAAGCATATTCCTGACAGCATTTCCGTGTTGCTAGTTCCGTGTGCGGTCGGTGGCAGTTCTATCAGTCAGTGGCTGGGTGATTCGGTTCATCGTGATGTAAAGCTTTATTCTAATTTTTTAAGCTTGTTGGCGACAGCGCGCAGGAACGGCACCTTAAAAGGCATTTTATGGCACCAGGGTGAAACAGATGCGAACGAGCGTGACATTCCGTTGTATGCTGAGCGACTGCGAATTCTTATTTCGCGTTTCAGGTCTGCTGCCGGTGATGACCAACTCCCAATATTAATTGGGGAGTTAGGATCATTCTCCCTTGACAAGAGCAATTGGGATCGAATAAACCAGGCGATCAGGAGTTACTCGGCCCAGGATAGCATGACAGCAGTTATCAAAACAGGGGATCTTGAACACAAAGGTGACCAGGTACATTTCGATTCCAATGGTCAGAGAGCAATGGGCAAAAGATTTGCAGAAGCTTATTTGCAAAAATTTGCGAAGAAGGAAAAAGGAAATTAGCAGGAGC
>JAEYVW010000375.1 GCA_023429365.1 Bacteroidota bacterium | reverse complement strand
GTTTCATAGCAGGAAAAATTTATTTCCTTTTCTTATGACGGTTCTTTCTTAGTCTTTTCTTACGCTTGTGCGTCGCAATTTTATGACGCTTTCTTTTCTTACCACAAGGCATACTCAAATAATTTTTAAAACTTGTTATTTAATATTCTAAAACGGGTTTTAACCGATCACCCGTATTTAAATTCTGTCTTACTTACTCAATTCGGCAATTCTTTTTTCTATCTCAGCTCTTACATCGGCGCGGTTTATAAAAGCCAGGCTTTTTTTATACCAGTCCGCTGCTATCAGTTTATCACCTTTTCTTTCATGTAACTCTGCCAGCATAAGGATTGCTTCTATATTCGAAGGCTGCACCCGGTTTACCGTCTGCAATCGCTCGATCGCCTTGCTGGTCTGACCTGAGATCATTAATCCTTTCACCATCGTAAGCTGTGCATATATATTGGTGCTATCTTTGTCAACTACTTCCCTTATTTTAGAAATACCTTCCATCGGATTGGGAGAAATATTTCCAAAAAGATAGCATGCACCGAGCCCTACTTTGGCGGAATCATTAGCAGGATTAATCTTCAAAGACCTTTCAAACAAGTCTTTAGCCTGCAGCGCTTCCCATTTCACAATCCGTTGATTCGGCTCCTGCTGCAAGTTCTCTAAAAACAAGTGGGCTGCAAAGGTGAGGGATTTTTCCGAATTTTCCAATCTTGCTGCTTCGGCTTCATACCAGGCATAAGGCGGAAAAAAACGCATGGAATCGCCCCAGAAATGAGACAATTGGTGATAAACTTTTATCTGCTGTTCCTTCACATCACCCCGGGAAATTGAATTCTCCAACTGGGTAATGCGAGTAATCTGCTCATTATTAAGTTGTTTTTTGGCAATCAGCAGTATGGAATCGATAGTAAGATCATTAGATGTTCCATGATCATGACCGTCATCTTCGCTATGGGTTTCGGTTGCAACTGCTTTTTTTTCAGGTATGGTGCGCCCCAGGAAATAGATGGCAACCACCAGTATAAGCGCTATTCCAATAGTAATCCACTGCGGTTTTTTCACTACAAATTATTTGAACTGCGAAATTACCGCTGTGATCGTTAATAATTCCAATAAATTGATTTGGAGCAGGTAAATAAATCTTAAAAACAGGGATTATGCATCCTCGCCCGGTCCTTCATCGGGTTTTGGCTCTTTAAGTTTCTTCACTTCCGCGACGAATTCCTTGGCAGGCTTGAATGCGGGTATATAATGCTCGGGGATATGCACTGCAATATTCTTTTTTATATTGCGCCCGATCTTTGCAGCTCTTTTTTTGGTTATAAAACTTCCGAAGCCACGGATATAAATGTTTTCACCCGCAGCTAATGTGTCTTTTACTTCTTTAAACATTGTTTCAAGTGTAACTAACACGTCTACTTTCGGGATTCCTGTCTTTTCTGATATCTGATTTACGAGATCGGCTTTTCTCATTTTTATGAGGTTTAAGTAGTTTGTAATGCCAATTTAAGATAAAAAATGATGATTGTCAAAGGGATAGCCGAATTTTTTTACAACAAATTCGGAGCCATGTTTCCAAAAATGGCAAATTTTTAGAGTTTACATTCGCTCAAACCGACCATGACAGAGGAAAATAAGCAAGTCCGGAAAGAGTTTTCCCGGCTTTTGTTGCGCTGGAATCAGCTTGAAAATAACCGCCAGATGCCCTGGAAAGGGGAGAAAGACCCATATAAAATCTGGTTAAGCGAGATCATCCTGCAGCAGACAAGAGTGGAGCAGGGGCTGGCTTATTATCACCGGTTTATCGCAAGTTTTCCCACGGTTGATCAACTGGCAGAAGCACCTGAAAGCCTGGTTTTCAAGCATTGGGAGGGCTTAGGCTACTATAGTCGCTGTCGCAACCTGTTGGCCAGTGCTAGGTTTATTTCCCGGCAGCTGGGAGGTCGTTTCCCTTCACGCTATGATGATATCAGGGCATTAAAGGGTGTTGGTCCCTACACAGCCGCGGCTGTCGCATCCTTTGCCTACAATCTTCCCTATGCCGTGGTGGATGGGAACGTGTTCCGGGTGTTATCAAGGGTGTTTGGGGTGAGCCTGCCTATCGATTCCACCGGGGGCAAAAAATATTTTAATACCCTGGCTGCTGAAGTGTTGGATAAAAAAAACCCGGGTGTCTTTAACCAGGCTATCATGGATTTTGGCGCAACCGTCTGTAAACCGGTGGCGGCAGTTTGCGAAGCATGTGTTTTTAAAAAGGTCTGTTATGCTTTCATCCATGGGAAAATAAATGAGTTACCGGTAAAAGAAAAAAAGCCCCCAACCCGGAAGCGGTTTTTTTATTACCTGGTCATGGATTATAAAGGAAGCATCGCCATCCGCCAGCGCACTGCAAAAGATATTTGGAATCAGCTACATGAATTTCCAATGATCGAAGCTGGCGGCACTAAATATAAAAAACAGATACTTGCTGAAGCTGAGAAAAGGGGATTATTGCCTTCAAGTGATTATTATGATGTCGTATCAACATCAGAGGTATTCAGACAACAACTAACACATCAATCGATCACGGGACAGTTTATTCGGGTGAAATTAAAAAAAGCAATACCCGGCGATTGGAACTGGATTTCGCGAAAGCAAATGGCGGGGCTTGCTTTTCCAAAGTTCATCAACCAGTATCTGCAATCCGAAAAATGATCCCGTTCTTAATTGATCGTACTGATGCTCCGAAACTGCAACCCTCCTTTCCCCTCCACTTGCAGCTGCACTGAGGATGACCCATTACCGGTCAATTGAAGGTTGATCGTATTGCTGCCTTTTCTGAGTGGAATTCTTGTATAATAAATAGTATGCGGCAGACTTTGCCAGTTGCGTGTATCGGCTTTTTCTGTCGCGAAGTTTAGTATCTGCAGACCCATTGCCAGTGCCTCACGCTGGTTTCTTTCCTTTTTTTCTTTTTTCTTTTGTTCTTCGCTTTTATTCTTGTCGTCCTTTTTCTCTTCTGAAGGCCTGAGGGCGGCTTCTGCAAGTTTCTTTATGGCAAGCCGGGTTAATGTCGTCGATAATTCTTTGAGCATTCTTTCTTTCAGTGTCGCAAAGGCCAGGTTGTTTACGTTCTCCGCAGCTTCGAGTTTAAAAGACTGATCGTCCAACTGTACACTTGCACCGGTATATCGCAGGGGCTGAGCTTCGTATTTCGGCAATGCAACCCTGAAGCTGCGCAGGTTTTCCAGTTTGAGATCATTTCGATTGTAACCGCTGCTAAAATCAAAGGGTACATTATAAAGGCCGGCGGCATCGGCAAACATAAAATTGCCCCCCGCATCTTTGAATAGTGTAAAGAAAAGATCCTGTTGCTGTTTAACAGGAGCTGATCCGTTTTCCCAGAATAAGACCAGTTCACCACCTTCCGGCTGTGGCTGGTTTTCAAGCTGGGTTTCCAGTATTTTTTCATAGCGGCCCAGCTCGTCCATGAATCCATTGGCATAAGCTGTGCGCAATAAATCTTGTTTTAATTGCTCTGGCATTTTCACGCCATAATAGCTGCCTTTATTTTCGATATACACATTGGCGGCATTCCGGTATGCGATAAAAGCGTTGTTGATATCATTCCCCTGTTCATAGATCAGCCCCTGCAGCATCAGTGAAAAAGCGTCCTCACTATATTTGTTCTTATTGCCCAGTTTGTCCTCCTGGGCCTGGGCACGCAGCGTAATCCTTCGGGCTTCGACCATCGCCTCTTCGGTGAGTCCCAATTGCAGGTAATTAAGTGCTTTGTAGTAATGAACGAGATATTTCTCAAAATCCTCGCCTTTGTACTGCTGCATCATCGGGTTGATGAGCGTGCCCATCGCTATATCTTTTGCGGTCGTACGCGCATCTTCCATCAGGTGGTCCGCCTCGTTGAAGTATTGGTTACTTTTCTCCCACTCCTGTAAGAGATGAGAAACCTTGCCTTTTTCAAGCAGGTAGAGTAAATGGTTTCTGTTCTTTTTTAAAAGCCGGGTATTGTCGAGTGCATCTGCTGCTTTCTTGTAGTTCCCTTCCTTCAGGTTATGGTAATACTCGGCAGCCTGGTTGTTGTAGCTCGCACATGAAAACAGTGTAAGCAATAACCATAGCGAAGCGTACACCCGCGTAATATGTGACCGGGAAACTGACATGATGTTGTGGCCAATCCTGTTTCAATTAGTTCTTGACGTATTTGGCAATTTTCTTTTCACCTATCCAGACCACTTCATTTGTTTCAATATTGGTCAGTTCGAGGTTGGTTTGGTAGTAAACTACTTTCTTTCTTTTATGGGAGTCGACAATGGAATTGATAGAACCCTGCAGGATATAGTCTGCGCCCTGTTCGAGGCCAAATTTTTTCATACTGCTGACACTGGCATTCGATTGCTGGTCGGCTTTTTCAGCTCTGAGCTCTTCGCGTTTTTTGCCACCCTGAACCAATCTTACTTTTTGCGTACTTATAAAAGAATTCTCCACATCTTTTACAAATGTTTCCGCTTCGATATGCTCATGGCTCTTATTGGCAACAAATCCAACGATCACAACGGGGCGCTGCCCATTTTTGGACGCCATATGATCGGTGATCCAGTTGGCGCTTAAAATAGTTTTTGTCATGTCTTCAGCTACCAGCCGGGAGTCGGTATTATTCCAACGGCCACTGATATCTACCTGCTCTGCAGGGTCGATGCGGGTCACTTTATGAGAGCAGTTTGAGAACAGGATAATGGTACTAAGCGCAAATGCAAAGGATATAATTCGTTTCATTTAAATTGTATTTAAAATTTTTTAGCAGTAATAATGTTGGAATGTTCGGTTAACGCCACCAATAATCGAAGCGATTAAAAGGTGAGTAGTAATGCCCGCGAAAAGGATGATACCGATAGCGGTTGTGGTAACCCCGGTAATCATTATAATAAAACCCGGAGTTGTACCAGCGTGCTCTTTCCAGTCTCAATTGCCTGCGAAACTCGCGGCGATCTGCCCGGGCTTCTTTGCGGTCGGCCAGCCAGTCGATCGCTTTATACATATCATGTTGGGTAGAACTATGCCACCGGTTGAGCGAGTCGGCCATATTCATATACTTTGCCAGACTGGCTTCGTAATTCGGGTTTTGATCGGGAGCTAAACCAGTTTGTGAAAAGCTGGACAGACAGCCAAGCGATATAATTACGGTAGCAAAAAAAGAAAGTAGAACTTTTTTCATAGCACCTGTGTTTGGTTTAATAATTGACAGGACTAAAGTACAAATCAACCCGTTAACCCATGGTTAAATATTGCTTTAAATGCAGTTAAAGGGGTATGAATTGCTGTTAAACAGGTAGAAGGAGACGCCGGGAACTGTATAAACCCCTGTGGATTTCCGAAGCTTTGCTTCCATCCAAAGAGTTCATAAGCCGGTAGTTGTCACCTGCCCATGGATGTTTAAAAATTTTTCATTCCATCAAAAAAAATTAACTTTAAAAAGCAACGGCCTGGAGCGAACAATAAATTAGAAAAAAGAAAAGCTATGAGAGGCGTAAACAGAGTAATGCTAATCGGCAACCTGGGTAAAGACCCTGATGTCCAGTTTCTCGAGGGCAATATTGGAGTTGCTAAATTTCCACTGGCTACTACAGAAACTTTCAAAGACAGAACCGGAAAGCTGGTATCGCAAACTGAATGGCATACCGTGGTGCTGTGGCGGGGGCTTGCTGAACTGGCTCAAAAGTATTTACACAAAAGCAGCCTGGTATATATCGAAGGCAGGCTCAGAACAAGGAGCTGGGAAGACAAAGACGGGAACCGCAAGTTTGCGACCGAAGTAGTTGGTGACAACCTCATCATGCTAGATAAACGGGCCGATGGCGGCGGTCACCCCGCTGAAGGCGGGATTGAAAACCTGGGAAGCGGTGAAAGCCAGCCGCCCCTGGGAGATCCGCCGGAGAATATTCCCTTTTAGGGCTTGATTCATTAAAATAATAACTTCGCTTCACATTAACCGGCAGGCCGTTTTGACCTGCCTTTCTAATTAAACGATTTAAAAAAAAATCCTTGATTTGGATAGTCACTCGATAATCGGTTTTGGTTTCAGTAAGCTTTCTTACATCTTTCTCTCTGCCGATCCCCAGGGTATTACGCTACTTGTTGTCCTGCTGGCGGCCCTGCTTGTTCTTTCATTCACTATATCTGGCGCGGAAGTGGCTATCTTCTCGCTAAATGAAAAGGATATCAATGTACTCAAGACCAAGCAGCACCCCGCGGCCCGCCGGATCATCAATTTCCTCGACGAGCCAAAGGAAGTTTTCGCCTCACTACTGATTGCCAGCACATTTTTTAATATCTGCATCATCGTGCTCACCGGTTTCCTGATCAACCAGTTTATGCCTTACGGCGCACTCCGTGCCTTTGGCAGCAACTTTTGGAGTTACCTGATCGAGCTGCTGGTGAGGGTGGGTATCATTGGCTTTATTTTAATCTTTGTTGGCCAGATCTTACCCAAGATCTGGGCTACTCAAAATAATCTTCGGTTTGCCTATGGTTCAGCAGTAGTGGTCGAGACCGTGCATTTTGTTTTCCGGAGAATAAGCAAATGGGTTGTGTCGCTGGCCGATGGTATTGGTGGCAGGGTAGGTGCCAATAAATCGGAAGCGCTGAGTATACAGGAACTGGATGAGGCCATCGATATCAAGACTGATGATGAGGCGTCACTGGAAGAGAAGAATATCATGAAGGGTATTGTGAAATTCGGAACGATATCGGTGAAGCAGATCATGAAAAGCCGGCTGGAAGTTAATGGGATCAGTTACAATATGTCTTTTGGCGAAATGATCCGCAAGGTCGAAACGCTGCATTATTCCCGACTACCGGTTTATAAGGGTAATCTTGACGAAGTAGCCGGGATCATCAATACAAAGGACCTCATCCCATTTTTGCAGGAAGCTGATGATTTTGAATGGCACTCATTGATGCGGCAGCCATATTTTGTACCCGAATCTAAACTGATTTCGGACCTGTTAAGAGATTTCCAGGCGCGTCGGGTACATTTTGCCGTGGTGGTTGATGAGTTTGGTGGCACCAGCGGTATTGTTACGATGGAAGATATTATGGAAGAAGTGATCGGTGATATCCGCGATGAGTTTGATGTTGAGGAAAGTCAGAATAGAAAAATTGATGATTACAACTTTATCTTCGAAGGCAAGACGATGATCCATGATATGTGTAAGATGATGCGGTTGCCGATGGACACATTTGATAAAGTAAGGGGTGAAAGTGAATCGGTGGGTGGACTTGTGTTGGAGCGGGCTGGTGAGTTTCCCAAAGTAAATGATGTGATCACAGTTGGTGACTTCGAATTTACAGTGCTTGAATCGGGCAATAACCGGCTCAGGCTTGTAAAAGTTACAGTCAATAAAAAATCTATTTAACGGATATCCTGATGAATAAACGCCTGATCGCCCTGCTGGTCCTCCTGGCATTCGCCGGTTTTCTATTTAGTTGCAATAGCCCGTACACTTACAAAAAGAAGGGTTATTTCCATATTGAGTTTCCCGAAAAGAAATACCAGTTGTTTGATGAACCTGGTTATCCCTATACCTTCGAGTATCCCGTTTATTCAACGGTCATAAAGGATACCACGTTTTTTGATACCCGTCCCGAGAATGACTGGTGGATCAATATAGATTTTCCACGCTTTGGCGGAAGGATCTATATCAGCTATAAGGAAGTAAGGAAAAATAATTTCGATTCCCTGGTGAATGATGGCTTCAAAATGGCTTATAAGCAGCACACCGAAATCTCAACAGGCATAAGCGATAGTTTGATGAAAACACCAAACAATGTGGAAGGCATTTATTTCTCTTTGAGTGGAAATACTGCAACTGCCAACCAGTTTTTTTTAACCGACTCGGTCAATCATTTTCTACGTGGCGCTTTGTATTTTAATACGTCGCCCAACGAAGACTCGCTAAGCACCGTCAACGATTTTCTGAAAAAAGACGTGCTGCACCTGATCAATACTTTGAAGTGGAGAAACCGGTAGGTGACATTTGCATTGGGTTGGGTAAACCTGGATTATTTTTTCTTTAGCGATAACGAAGACCTAAATTAATGAGCCTGGTATGATAAGTGATATTTTTGCTGTCCATCTATCAATCATCTCAAATCACTGTATATATCCAGGCTCAATTTGATGGTTTACTCCCCCTTGGATTTCGCCATTGGTTTCTTTGCCGCTTTAGGGATTTCCCGGAGCGGGGCGCGGCTGAATAACTCGGGATCTAGTTCTTTCTCCGATTTTTTGGCGGAATTTGATTTTTTTGTCCCGGCCTGTTTTGATTCTGTTTTTTCCGGGCTGCTCATTTCCCTGGCAGGCTCAATGATCACGTCCCTTGTGGGTTCCAGGTGGGTTTCGCCAGGGGCTCCTGGAGTAAAAACCTCTTTTTCCTGGTACAGGGATTTAAATTCTGGGCTGGCATTTGTTTTCTTAAAATCGGCAAAGCCATAGATCCCGGCGGCAATCATTAATGCGCCGCCTACATAGAGGATTGATTTCATATTGTTGAAGTTTAAAGGTTTCGCGTTATACCTGAAAGGTTTTAAGGTAGGATCGGCTGTTGCGATGGATGATCCATTCCGCTGCCAGCATATTGCCCAGCACGCTTATCCATAGTGAGACTTCATAGTTTTCGAGATGATCCCAATCCAGCAGGTAGAAGATAATATGATAGATACGGAACGTAACCGCCGTCATAGCCATGGCATAGGAACGAATCATCCAAATTTTATGAGCCAGGATATTTTTCTTCCGAATTGTATTTAGGCCATGTAGCGTCGTGATGAACCATGTGACCGCCATAAAAAGGAATAGACACCTTTCCCAAAAGCTTCCCTTGGCAAAGAACGACATGTAAAGGCCAGTGGGCG
>JAEYVW010000259.1 GCA_023429365.1 Bacteroidota bacterium | reverse complement strand
TACCGCGACAGCGATATCGTAAAAATGGATATCCTGCTGAATGGCGATAAAGTGGATGCCCTGAGTGCGCTGATCCACCGTGGACGGGCGCAGGATTTTGGCAGGAAACTTTGTGAAAAATTGAAGGAGCTTTTGCCGCGCCAGCAATTCCAGATCGCTATCCAGGCCGCGATCGGCGCGAAGGTGGTGGCGAGGGAGAGTATTTCTGCGATGCGTAAGGATGTTACGGCTAAATGTTATGGTGGTGATATCAGTCGTAAGCGGAAACTGTTGGAGAAACAAAAAGAGGGTAAGAAGCGTATGCGGCAGATTGGTAATGTGGAAGTGCCGCAGGAGGCCTTTCTCGCGGTGCTGAAGCTGGATGATTAATATCTGCCTGCGGCAGGGGGTAGCCACGGATTACACAGATTTCACGGATTAGATTAGCCACGAATGGCACGAATAGCACGAATCAGTTCCCTTCGTGACCTTTGCCACGGATTACACGAATTTCACTGATTAGGTTGGCCACGAATTACACGAATGACACGAATAGGTTTCTTCGTGTTCTTTGTGTACTACTTTGTGTTCTTCGTGACCTTTGCCACGGATTACACGGATTATCACGAATAGATTTAGAGGAGTTTGTGAAGAACGAAGGGTTTTCTGGAATTGAGGATACCAAATTCCAAATCCCTAATTCCCAATTCCATAGAAAAACGCTACTCGATGACAGGCTTCTCCTTCCCTTTATTTTTCTCCGATTTCTCCTGTAGTCTTTTCTCGTCTTTATTTCCTTTGTTATCTAGTATGCGATCGCCCATGGGGGGATTGCCGATATAGGGGTCCACGCCCCGCATGTCCACTTTGAAGTCGAAAGCTTTGTCGACATGCACCCATTTCCCATTCTCCCATTTGAAAGCTTCATTATCTCCATCGGGAACAAGGGTCCATTTATTCTCAGGCTCATTTGTCTCCGACACCAGGTGATCCACCAGGATCATATCCAGCTCGTCGAGATAGTTTAGTAATACCCGTGCATCTTTTTTATACTCCAGGCTAAACCTGAACTGTGGTTTTTTGGGAATGCTGTCCTTTTCAAAACTGAAAAACGGCCCGCCAAACAGCGGCTCATTCTTTTCATTGAAATGAAGCACTTCGATCCATTTTTTTGTCGTGCGGATGGTATTGTGATCGATACCAAAAAGCGTGTAATATTTTTTTCCCCTATGCTCGGTCTGTACAATATTATAATAGATCGCACCGATCCAGTTGTTTCTATTGCGCACCGAATCCATCGCGTTCATCGTAAACTCAGAATCATCGCGCAGCGGGATCAGTTTCAGTGAACCATCGCGTGTGCGCATCTGGATAGCGCCTTTCTGCCGCGCATAATATTCATCAAACTGTAGTCCCCAGGTAAAGATCCGGAAACTGCTGTCGGGTGCATAGAGTTTGGAAATACCTTTTACAGAATCGAAGGGGAAATAGAATGAGTTTTTTATTTGCAGCGCCCTCACCAGGGTGCGGGTGAAAATGCTGTCGGAGATCATACGGTCAGCCTGGAGCGTATCGGTCGCCATATAACGGGCATATTCTTGCAGCGTGTCTTCTTTTGCCCTTAATTTTTTCAGGTCGGCCGCGCTGATGGTTTGCGAAAAAGCCGCCTGCGAAAAAATTATGAACAGCGCGGTCATCAAAAAAAGCCTGGTCATGGTGGGTTTCACGGGATTTTTTGTGTGCATCTGCGAAAATACGATTTGAGTGCTCATTTCCTAAGAGAATGCCCCTGCTTATAAGTTAAAGTTTACAGGTCCCTGCTTCTAAACGGCAAATGAGACTTAATATTTTGTGAAGTTTTATTTGGGAAAAGTCTTCAATAGGAGATTTGAGTGATCGGAGAAGAAGGAAGTGAATTATGAATCCGGGGTAAAATGAGCCGTTATTAAATTGTAGCCTCATAATATATACTTCACGCGGAGTTTCACTTTTAACGTTAATAGCTTATATTCATGCATAGGTTTCCAATTCCTTGCTGCCAATTCGATTACCCTTTCAAATCTACTCAGGTTAAAGCCATCGTAATCCAGTAGTGTTCATCCTTCATCAAAAGGCAGATATGATCAAAGTTTTTGGTATCGCGTTGAAAGCCGGATCCTGGTTCCTTATCATCGCGTTATCAGTTTATTTCTTTCTCGACAATGTCATCGCTTATTTCTACGGGTACAGGGGGCCTTCGTTCGGGAATTCCATTTTTAACAACCAGCTTTGGGTGGTGATGCATATGGTGGGTGGCACTATGACTTTACTACTGGGACCTTTACAGTTTTGGCCATCCATCCGCAACAGGTTTTTATCTTTTCATCGCATGACCGGGAAGATTTACATGACCGGGATCGCGCTCATCGGGATATCTGCGTCGCGATTATCGTTGGTTAGTCCCTGTGTACCCTGTCGTATATCCCTGTTCCTCCTTACAGTGTTTGCAGTGCTGGCTACTTTTTTCGCATGGAAGGCCATAAAAAAAAGAAATCTGAAAGTCCACCGGCAAATGATGGTACGGAGTTATGTATGCGTGCTGGCTTTTGTAGCGGTTCGGGTTGATGAAGTATTCCCGCTCGATTTTTTGTTCGGCCAGATCAGCGATGGCATGTTCAGGCGGGTGGTGAATGAGTATTTCTTTTCGTTCGTGCCACTGATACTGGCCGAGATCTTTATGGTTTGGATACCCTCTGTTTATTATAAGAAAAAAAATGTTGCAAAACCGGAACAATCATGAAAGCCGATAAAATACTATATCCCCGCATTTCGTTATGGCTGCTTTTGTTGATCCCTGTAATACTGGCCGGATTCTATCCCACATACCTGGCAAAGTTGCCTGGATCTATGGGAGGGATCATTCATATTCACACCCTGTTTATGAGTTGCTGGCTGATCCTGGCGATCACCCAACCCATGCTCATCCGCAAGAAAAAGATCAGGTGGCACAGAACCCTGGGAAAATTAAGTTATGTGGTCATGCCTCTTGTACTCTTTTTTGGCTACATGGTCATCCGGTTTTCCTACCTGGGCCGCATCGACAGGGCAGGAGGGACAGGCGCTGATATCGCGACACTGGCATTCATTAAAAGCGAATTGTACATACCCATTATATATCTGGCCTGGCTCGCAGTATTTTATATTCTGGCTGTGAGCTGGCGCAGGCGAATGATCTATCACGCGACGTTTATGTTTGCAGCGATCCTTACGATGCTGGGTCCTTCGGTGGACCGGATCATTTTTCAGGTTTATGAATATTACGACCGTGAATTCGACCTTTTTGCGGAAGTTGCGGTATTTGTGCTCATCGACATCTTATTGCTGGGTTTGCTGTATTATCACTGGCGGAATAATTATCCAATTAGAGCAGCAGCCCTGGCTCTTTCCATTTACCTGATCGGACAGCTGGGATATTTTCTGTTGCCAAAAACGCAGGGCTGGCAAATGTTTGTTACATGGATCATGGTTTAAGTTAAAGAAGATATTTTTAATAATTAATTACGTTCATGAAGGGCATTTATTTTGTACTGACGGGTTTGGCATTGTTTGGGTTTTTGCCTCTTGCCATCATTCTTTACAAACGCCGGCGCGTGAATAGAGTTTTAACCACCGGCAGGATGTCGAAAGCCCGGGTGTACGGAATCCACACTGTGAGACGACAGCCAACCGATATCGTGTATTATACCTTTTATGATCAGCACATGAAACAGTTCAATGGCAGCCTGACCTGCAAATCGGGGTTGTACAAAATGGATGATGTGATCGATGTGTACTACGATCCCGGAAACCCGAAACTCAATACCGTGAATGGCGCCTGGCAATCGAATTTCATACTCGGGTTTGGGATAGCACTCGCCGCTTTCATTTTGTTTGCGGTATATAAATTATATGAAATGATCGAGTCGGGCGAAGCCTGAGTTGCTTGAAAACATTGACTAGAAATAATTGCTATATGCACATCAAAATAACCTTCCTGTTGATCGTATTAGTCATACATCAACACCTGGCTGCGCAGCTTTCCGAAATCAAGCCATCTGGTGACTGGCAGATCTTTGGCCAGGTAAAGTACGTAGGCGCAGCAAAAGCCAGTCTTGAATTTATGCCCGGGAAAACGGACACTACTTACCTGCTTTTGATGCGTGACAGCCGCTATGAGCTAAAGGAGTATTTTAGTGTAAGATTCAGCAGCGAAGGAGGAACGCTTGACAAATTTTACGAAATATTGACTTCTTTTTTTAAAAAGGAGAACAGGAAAAATAAAGACTACCAGAAATTGTTCAACCTGGGTAATAAGCGGGTATTTGTACAACATTACAAACAATTGACGGGGCACCAGATCATGCTTTCAACTGATGATGGGCGGATTCTGCTGGGTGAGGGTGAGATTAAAAGGCTGTTCGATAGAAAATGATTCATCTGTTTCGCAGGGTCTTCGACTCCACAAGCGCGAGCAGGGCGTGGAAGTATTTCAGTTAATGGGCACTTGATTGGATCCGGCGACAATAACTAATTGGGGAAAAGCGGCTTCTAAAAAAATAAAACCGGAGTGTATGAAATTTTTAGTTTCAGTGTGTTTTGTTTTGACCTTCACCAGAATTCATGCACAGGTGAATAAAATAGAGCACTTCTTTGCCAGTTCGCCAAAACCTGAGAAACTTTTCGATTTTTTTTCAGGGGAATTGGGCTTGCCGGTATTGTGGAGTTTTCAATCATTCGGTGATTTTGCAAGTGGGGGTGTTACTCTCGGTAATGTCGCATTTGAACTTGTGACGTTTAAGGGTGCGGACACCACATCCTTCAATGGTATTGCGCTCGAACCAATCAGGCACATGGAGGAGTTTGAAAAAGAACTTGACAGACTCGGCATTGCTCATGATACGATCGATAACAGTAATGTATCAAAAGATTTGAACGGCACACTACGTGGCTGGTCAACTTTGACGCCAAAAAATTTATTGCCGGATGAAGCCAACCTGTTTGTTTGCGACTACAAGTCAAGGCAGCAAGTCGCAGAAAATCGTAGGAAAGGGGCTGATAAATTAGAGGAAGTCAACGGGGGTGAACTGGGGATTATTTTGCTCAAAGAAATTGTAATAGGTTCAACTGATCCGGGTATTTACGAAAAGCAAATGCTGAAACTACCGGACTTAAAGAAAACTGGTGAACTTTTTACCTTTATTGAAGGGCCCTCATTACGTTTACAAAAATGTGAGAAAAACTGGATTTCGAAAATTGTGATTGTTGTAAAATCACTTAAGTCGGCGAAGTTGTTCCTTGAATCAAAAAAAATATTGGGTAAGGTAGCTGCCAATAGTGTTTTTATTTCGCCCCTGGCTATTGATGGATTGGAAATAGAATTGGTAGAATAGACCTGTTATGATTTTATCAGGAAACTTTAGTGAAGCAATATGAAAAAAAGTTATACTCTCTTCTTTGCACTTATAATTTTCCTGTATTCAATTAATGCACAAATATATGATACCATAAAAGTAAAAGTGCATGAACATACCATGACCCTCTACTCATCCGGCATTGGAAAGCCTACAGTTATCTTAGAAGCAGGGGGAGGCTCCAGTCATAAAACGTGGGAATTGGTACAACCTAAGTTAGCTGCCTCTGCAAGGGTCATTTCTTATGACAGACCTGGGTATTTGAATTCTGATACATGTACATTGTCACGAGATGCGATTACAATTGCAAGGGAATTAAAAGCAGCATTGACAAAGGCCAAAATCGCCCCGCCATATATCTTGTCGGGTTGGTCTTATGGTGGTGCCCTGATACGGGTGTTTGCGGGGCTTTACCCGGACGAAGTGGCAGGGATGGTATTAGTTGATCCCGCGCCTGAGGAAGTGTATCCCCGGCTGGAGAGAGAGTTCCCGGAAATGATGAAAGAAGACATGGAGTATATGCAGGCAATATTGACTAGTAAGACCCGCCCCGGTGAGCGTGAAGAGATGCGGATGTTTGATATTTCAATGAACCAGGCAAGGCTTTCGGATGAATTACACGCCACGCCAACCACATTATTGATAGCGGCAGGCAAAGCTGAAGGAGGCCAGGATCGTGACACAACAAATCCAATAAATCGTGCATGGGTGGAAGAACTAGTGAAATGGGCGGTTAAAAGACCTGCATTAAAATATGAGATCATTACAAGTAGCGGACACCATATTGCAAGATCTCAACCCGATATTGTTGCCAAAGCGATTTTGGATCACATATACCGGTATCAGTTGAGACACAAAAGTGACTAGCTACTTCAAAAAAAGCTTGTAGTTGAACAGAGATTGTAAAAATATTATAAGTTTAGTAAGAGTAAGAACCCGGAGATACAATAATAGCAGTGGTTGCTGGAACAATTTCTTTGATATTTTATACTGATATTATTTAGCCGGAGATCATTAAATATGATTTATGAAAAGATTATTGCTGCTTGTTTTTTCTTTTGCCCTATCCCAAACTATGTGCTTTTCACAGTTCAGTTATCCTGTGGCCAGACATGAGTCGTTCGATACTACCGTCTTTGGTATTAAAATGTCGGATCCGTATTTCTGGATGAGCAGGAAAGAAAATGAAACGGAAATGCAGTCCTTTAGCCGGCAGCAGGGTCAGTTGGCAAAACAGGTTTTGGACAGCATTACGGGAATGGAAGCACTGTACCAGGAATCCGGTGAATTATTTGAAGCCATAAAGGATGAGGTATGGAGAATGACTGCAAACGGAAAAAGTATTTACTATTTCCGGGATATTCCCGGCGAAGGTTCGATGCTTTGCCGGCGAAAAGGTCCTGAAGCGACCGAGGAGAAAGTCCTGGGACGTGTAAAGATCAACGGGCAAAACTATTCTGTCAGGAAGAGATTGTTTTCTTACAATGAGTCGCTGCTTGCCATGATGCTCACCCAAAACGGTGAAGCTAACCCGCAGATCAGGTTTTTTAATCTCGAAACAAAGGAGTTCCTGCCCGACAGCATTGCACCGGTCATGTTCAATGACTCAAGAGGCGTTTCAATGGCCTGGTCGCCGGATAATAAATCATTGTTCTATACGCAGTCGCCGCCTACCAATAAACATGCGGAAAAATATTTTAACGGGAAGATCATGCAACACCGGCTGGGCACGTCACAGTCTTCAGACAAGCCGATTTTCGGAAGTGGTGTTAATAGTAAAATATCTTTAACCCCTGCAGAAACGCCGTATGTTTACAGTTTCAGCCATTCACCCTATATCGTCGCCCGAATTCGCTCCGCCGAAGGAGATAACTATGCATATGCGGTTCATATTTCCAAACTCAACGGGGACAATACGCCCTGGAAAAAGCTAAAAAATTATGTGAATCTCGGCGATGCGTTTGACGCAAACGATAAATGGCTATACGCGGTTTCCACTGGCGCGCCGCGATACAGAGTTGTTAAAATTGATATGTCGACCGGAAATACGCCGGTTGAATTTCTTCCACAACAACAGGATGTGATTGCCGGGACCGATTTTTCACACAACAAAGCCATCATTGCAGGCAGAGATGTGTTGTATGTTCTGTTACGAAAGATCGGGGATATGCAGATCCTGAAACTGGATCTTAAAAGCAGGGAGACAACACTTTTACGATTGCCAAGAAACCATACGGTCAGCCAGCTTCAGTTGTTTAACGGGAATGATCTCTTGTTCTGTCTTTCCTCACCGGTCAAAATGGATTTGTACCAGTGGTATGAACATCGGCAAAACAAAGTTCATGGCTTTTCGTTTGCTGATAAAGTGTTGGATAAATCAGGAGAGTTGAAAACAGAAGTATTGTATGCACCATCCCGTGATGGGAAAAAGATCCCGGTATCGGTTGTTTATGCTAATACTATCGATCTGAAAAATACCAATGCATGGCTGATAGAGGGATATGGGAATAGCGGTGCCAGCCGCGACTTGTATTTTGATCCCACCATGTATTCCTGGATAAAACGCGGCGGTGTATACGCATACGCGCATGTACGCGGAGGCGGCGAGTTAGGTGAGGACTGGACAAAAGATGGCCTGTTTCCCCATAAAATGAACTCGGTCAATGACGTGGTGGATATCGCGGAGTGGCTGGTAAAAAACAAATATTCTTCCCCTTCCAAAATCGTATTGATGGGAGGCAGTGCCGGAACTTTTTTGGTTGGAAATGCCATGAATCAGCGTCCCGAACTGTTTGCTGCAGGCATTTACCTGGCCGGTCTGCCTGACCTCGCTACGCACACGGATGCAGCAGGCGCAAGGGAAGGCAATAAAACTACTGGCCCCAAAAATACGCCGGAAGGTTTTTTATCAAATTACCAGCAAAGCGCTTTGTACCATATTCCGGAAGGCAGGAATTTACCAGGTATATTGATCATACATGGCGCTACTGATTATATCCTGTCGATGTCACCAGCGGCCCGTTATGCCGCAAGGTTGCAGGAACATCAGAAGGGCGACCGTCCCATTCTATTCCTGGTGGATTGGGAAGGCGGTCATGCAACGATCAATGAAAACGAACCTTTTTATATTCTAAAGTTTGCACTCTGGCAAACTGGTCATCCCGAATTTCAATTGAATAAATAAACATGCGGATTACAATCTTATTTCTTGTCCTGCTGGTAGCGGGATGTAACAGTACTACAACCATCGAACGAAAAATATTCGATGTTCACCTTCATGGAGCAGAAGATCCAAGTAGTCAACTTAACCAGCTTCAGGCAGGTGGAGTTGCAGTCGTGGCAGTTAGTACATCCTGGCAGGAGCAGCAGGGGTACAAGGGTGATGAAAAGCTAAAAGTATTGCACGGGTTATTTATTCCCTGCCCCAACGGGAAAGTACCATACAGTCTGCAACCTTGTTTTGAAGATGGAAAAGAATGGCCCGATATTAACTGGGTAGAACAGCAGGTGAAGGAAAATAAGATCCGTTTCCTTGGTGAAGTGCTTACGCAATACCATGGGATCCCCTCTTCGGATTCGTTGATGTTTCCTTATTATGCCCTGGCGGAAAAATACAATTTACCTGTTGGCCTACACACCGGATCAGCAGGGTCCGATCATGGCTGTCCCAACTTCAAGGAAGAAATGGGTAACCCCGTTTTGTTCAGGGAAGCTCTGGCCAGGTTTCCAAAGCTGCGCGCCTGGTTTATGCATGGCGGAGGTCCCTTTCTTGAGGAATGCATAGCGATGATGAAGGAATTCCCCAACGTGTATGCCGATATTTCCGTTCTCAACAACCCGGGTATCATACCTACTGATGAGTTTTATAAGATCATGAAGGAATTGATCGATGCCGGTTTGGAAGACAGGTTACTATTTGGCTCAGACAACGCGGAAATTGAAAACTGTATCGCCTCGGTGGAAAACCTGGATTTTCTAACCGAAAAGCAAAAGCAAAAAATCTTCTATGATAACGCGACAGTTTTTTTCAACGAATAATTAAGCGTAATGAAAATCGATTTTAAGATTCCGTTGGTCTTGATCACTGCACCAGCCTTATTTTATTTTTCCTGTAAACAGCCAGCACGAGATGTTCCGTACCAGTGTAATTGTTCAGAGGTTGGCATTGACAGCAGCTGGGCGGATTCGAGTGATGTAGTTTGCTACCAGGTACCGGTAAGCCAAAATGTCAATAGCGACAGTAGTAGTAAGAAAATACTAATGGCAGTTGCCGTAGTTAAAGCGTCGGGTGCGAGCCCATTGGAGCCACTACTTTACCTGCATGGGGGACCCGGCATTTCAACGCTTAGCAATGTAAAAAGG
>JAEYVW010000316.1 GCA_023429365.1 Bacteroidota bacterium | reverse complement strand
CAACACTAATTGCACCACGCGGTGCAGATTTCATGTTGTTATCAAAGATCGTCAGAACTGAAATTGAAAGCAAATCACAACATGAGTCTCCAGGACTGTTTGGTAATTCGGAATTGGGTGTGCCTTTACCACTTAATAAACCTTGTGCCATCCTGGATCCCCACCAAATTCATAATTCCTAACCCGATAGCCGTGGGGCCAACCCCGAATCTACCGGCAGGTGGCGATGTTGAAAATCCGTTAAGCTGTCTTCTCCCCACTGGATTTGAGCATAGCCTTCTTTTGACCTTCCGATAAAGGCATTAATATCGCGCCCGTTCTTTGAACGTGTTTGATCCCCGCCTTTTCTAATAATTTCCGTATATCCGCTTTCGACAACTTCTGCGCTGACTTGGGATCAGGGTTGTTTGTTTGGGATGCCATGTTACTGTATTTATATTTCAAAGTAACGAAGGCGTTGCAAACGGAGCAATCATCCAGGAAAGCAGCCGCTACTCGCCAGCCGGAAAATTGATTTGCAGGGAATTGTAAAAACTTCCGCCGTTATTAAATATTTTAGCTAAAATTGCTAATAATTTTAGTAATATGAAATCCGTAACAGAGGGCGTACCATATCTCGACATATCGGTTCCGGCAGGCTTTCCCTCCCCTGCTGCCGACTATGTGGAGGAACGGATCAATCTGAACAACTTCCTGGTTAAAAACCCGCTGTCAACCTTTATCGTTAAGTGCACGGGGCTGTCGATGGTCAACGCCTTTATGCCGCCGCTCTGTCACCTCGTGGTGGATAAATCAATCCAGGCAAAAAACGGGGATATCGTGCTGGCTTATGTCAATGGTGGCTTCACGGTGAAATACCTCCAGCTCAACGAACACAGGTGCAGGTTGGTGCCGGCGAATAGCAAGATGCGGGAGATCGATGTGACCCACCAGTCGGACCTGGTGATCTGGGGCGTGGTGACGGCTATTATCAGCAATCCAAAAGATTTCAAACATGTTTGCTTTGGTTGATTGCAATAATTTTTACTGCAGTTGTGAGCGGGTGTTCAACCCGGCGCTCAACAACAGGCCCGTGGTCGTGCTGAGCAATAACGACGGCTGCGTCATCGCCCGCAGCGAGGAAGCCAAAGCGCTGGGCATCGCGATGGCGGTGCCCGAATACATGATCCGGGATAAAATAAAGCAACACGGCGTGGCCGTCTTTAGCAGCAATTATACTTTATACGGCGACATGAGCGATCGCGTCATGAAACTGCTCGCGGGCTTTGCGCCACGCATAGAATTGTACAGCATCGATGAGGCTTTCCTGGACCTGGCCGAACTCCGGTACGCCAACCTGGCCGAACTGGGCCTAAGGATCCGGCGGACGGTCGCCCAGCACACCGGTATCCCGATTACGGTCGGCATCGCGCCCACCAAGACCCTGGCCAAACTCGCCAACCGCTACGCGAAGAAAAAACAACACGGTCCTGGTGTGCACTGGCTGGCCAACCCCGAACTCACGCGACAGGCGCTGGAAAATACCAGCATCGACGATATCTGGGGCATTGGCAAACAGTACGCCACCCTGCTCAGCCGCCGCGGCATCCACACCGCCGCCGACCTGCTCCGGGCGCCCGAAGACTGGATCCGCGACAAAATGAGCGTGGTTGGTCTCCGGCTGCTGAAAGAGTTAAAGGGCACACCCTGCCTGGAATGGGAGTTTGAGAAAAAACGCCGGAAAAATATTTGCACCTCGCGGTCCTTTGGCACAGTTTCGAACCAGAAAGATTTTATGATCGAAGCACTAACCAACCATGCGGCAGCATGCGCGCAAAAACTCCGGCGGGAAAAAAGCTGCGCGGGTAAGATAAACGTGTTTATTAAAACCAACCAGTTCAGAAACCAGGACCAGCAGCACGAGGCCAGCATCACCCTTCAATGCGAGGTGCCGACGAGCGACACCATGGAGATCATCAAGTACACGCTCAAAGGCCTCGACCTGATCTTCCAGCCCGGGCACAATTATCAGAAATGCGGCGTAATTGTTTCGGACCTTGTGCCCGAAGACATGATCCAGGGCAGCCTGGTAGATACGGTGGACCGCGCACGTAATAAAAAGCTAATGGCCACCCTGGACCATGTGAACGCCGCACTTGGCAACGAGAGCGTCCGTTTTGCGGTGCAGGGTTTTGAAAAACGCTATAGGCTGAAAGCGGAATACCTTTCGCAACGCTTTACGACGAATATGAACGAAGTTTTACACGTGAAAAACTAAGCGATGTTCAACGTTTTTGTTCCATTTCATCCCAAATTAGTCGCAGCCCTTCGGGAAGTGAACAGGCGATGGCTCGTATCGCAAAAAAACATTCATGCAGAAGTGGAGCGGGCAAATGGTAAAGCGATACCGATCCTGCTCACGGACTACGATGATATCATCACCGCGAAAACGCACTGGCAGGCGATCGATCCCCGCGACCGCTACCGGTTTATTCTTGACCTGGAAAATGAAGTACACCGGAAAAAGGTGGAGGAACTGATCATGCCCGGCTCGGGTTACCGTGTGTATGCTGCTTTTATCGATGACCTGGAAAAGGTAAAAAGACAACTAAACGAAAAATACAGCGCCAGGATCCGTGAATATATTTCAAAAAAAACAAGCTGGAAGATCGGGCGCGATGAGTCGATATATCCTAATTTAGAACTGGTCTTTGGAGAATTGTATGTGATCCTGAAATATGCATCACAAATCCACAGGCTGAGGCTTTCTGAATTGGAAAAATATTGACTATGTGTTATGATGTATCCTTTAGTACCGATATCAGGGTACTGGGTGATTATTTTCCCGGGCTGGTCTTCGACGACCAGATCGAACTGGAGTTTGGCGCCATCGATCATGTGCAGGGTGTCGGCGTGTTTGGGAAATACCCCATCATCTATATCAACCGCGAAGATTTTAAATGGCACTGCAGGCTGATGGAATGGGGCATTATCCCGTTTTACAGCAAAACGGAACCAACACTGGTGACCAGGAATGGCTTCCTGAATATCCGCGCCGAAAGAATCTGGGATGATCCAAAGAGTTATTGGTTTAAGATCAAAAACCGGCGATGCCTGATACCGGTGACAGGCATCTACGAACACCGTGGCATCAGGGGTTGGAAAAAGAAAGTGCCCTATTGGGTGAAACCAAAGGAACAAATGACGTTTTTTCTTCCGGGGCTATATTCAGTGGCCGAATTACCCGATAAGGAAACCGGTGAAATGATCAAACGCTGGAGCTATGGCCTGATCACCCGTGCCGCCAATTCGGTGATGAGTAATATTCACAACGATGGCGACAACCGCGGAAGAATGCCATTGTTTCTGCCGTTTGAAACCGCGAAGGAATTTTTAAGTGAGGACCTGAGCGAACCACGCTACCGCGAGATACTGGCATATGAAATGCCATCAGAAGACCTGGACTACCATCCTGTTTTTACGATACGAACACCAAAGCTGCGCCCTGACGATAAACCAAAAACTGAGTTTTGGGAATGGGAGCATTTGCCGGCATTGGGCGAGATGAACCCCTAGGTGAATCGGTTGAAGATTGTTGAAAATGGTTGAAGATGGTTTAATGTCGTAATACAATATTCAACCATTTTCAACAACTTTAAACTACATTCAACCACATCAAATGACCTTGCAGCATAGAACAGGGAACGCGGATTTTTATGATTATTATGATCAGTTATGATACTGTCATAGCAGGATCTGATCATAATAAATCATGACCATCATAACGATCCGCGTTCTACCGTTTACGTTTCCAAATGCGACCTGAATAAGTTGAAGATTGTTGAAAATGGTTGAAGATGGTTTAATGTCGTAATACAATATTCAACCACATTCAACAACTTTAAACTACATTCAACCACATCAAATGACCTTGCAGCATAGAACAGGGAACGCGGATTTTTATGATTATTATGATCAGTTATGATACTGTTATAGCAAGATCTGATCATAATAAATCATGACCATCATAACGATCCGCGTTCTGCGGTTCCAGCTTCCAAGTACGCACTGATATAGTTGAAGATTGTTGAATGTGGTTGAAGATTGTTTAATGTCGTAATACAATATTCAACTACGTTCAACTACATTAAACCATATTAAACAAACTGAAAAGCGCATCAATAGCTAAACCTCCCTCATCGCTGCCTGTTTCATCTCAGCTGCTTTTTCATGGCCGAGGTAACGTTCGATCCAGCCATGTACCAGGTAAATGACCGGTGTGAGAATGATAGCCATGATAAATTTATAAATGTAGTTGACAATACAGATAGCCATGATCTGGTCGAAAGGCCAGGGTTCGCCCTGCCCAGGCACCCACTTGGGATAAAAATAAAACGCGATCAGCAATACGATAAAACTGTCGATCAGCTGCGAGATCACTGTAGAACCGGTTGCCCTCAGCCATATCTTCTTCTCCCCTGTCATTTTTTTTATTCGATGAAATACCAGCACGTCTACAATTTGCGCCACCATGAATGCCGTCATTGATGCAATGATGATTCCCAACCCCTGTCCAAATACAGCATTGTACGCAGTACTCATGTTTTCTATCCCCGTTTCTTTTTTGCTACCGATCCACCAGCTATTAGGCGAGGTTTGGATAGCGCCAAATACCATCAGAAAACCAAAAGCGATCAATGCGATCGTGAGCCAGCTGAGAAACTTTACACCTTTACGGCCATAATATTCATTGATGATATCAGTCATCACAAATACAACCGGCCATAATAAAACGCCGCAGGTAAGATTGAAGGAATAGCTGCCTCCAAACAATTTTATATCCGCGGGTTTCCAGCCAAAGGTCTCTTCCAGCGAGAATATTTTGACACCGATGAATTCAGCGATCAAAGCGTTGGTAATAAAAACACCTGCCAGTACCAGGAATAGCCGGGTAGGTTTATTGTGGATGATAGTGTGGATCATTCAGGAAAAAAATATAGGAGACTAATATAAACAAAAAAAGAATGTTTGCTATCACCAGCCACATCGGTACATATATCGTCAGTCTTCGCTTTACAAAAAGTACGATAAGATAGCATAAGTTGACAAGAGGTACGAGCAACAGGCCCATCACATACCCAATAGTGATGACTGTTGAAGTGATCGCATCATCCTGCGCCCAGTCCCTGATCAGCAGCGATACGGAAAGAAGAAAAAAGATGCCGGTGATAAAAGCCAGTCTTGACAAAAATAATAGCCAACGCATGGACAATTTTCATCTAAAATAGCATTATTTTGGCAGCTTAATATCAATGGTCTATGAATAAGAACCTGTTCAGCAAAGCTTTGCCGCACCTGGTTGCAATTGGAATATTTTTAATCGTTACGGTGATCTATTGCCTTCCGGCATTGCAGGGGATGGTGATCAACCAGCATGATATGTTGGGAACCCGGGGTATGGCGCAACAGTCTGTTGAATTTTATGAAAGATACGGTTACCACCCTTTATGGACCAATTCGATGTACAGCGGTATGCCGGCTTTCCAGATCCTGATCAGCAGTAAGTATAATATCGGGTTGGGCTGGCTGCATTATATCTTAACGCTTAACATGCCACATTCTGCAGGCCTGTTCTTTCTCTCCTGCGTTTGTTTTTACATACTTACCCAGGTATTGCGTTTAAAGCCCTGGGTCGGTATCCTTGGATCACTCGCTTATGGTTTTGCATCTTATAATGCCATCATCCTGGCCGTAGGACATATCACCAAATTCGCCACGATGGGTTATGCCCCCGCTGTGCTGGCCGGTATCATCCTGCTGATGCAGCGAAAATATATACTTGGTTTTGGTGTCACCGTTCTATTCAGCACACTTTTCTTCGGACAAAACCACGTACAGTCCGTTTTCTATTACATGATCCTGATCCTTTGCCTGGGCATCGGTTTTCTTATCAAAACCATCCAGACAAAAGACTACGTTCATTTTTTCAAAACCTTTGCGCTGACGATCATTTCCTTTGCGATCGCCGCCTGTTCGTTTGCGGTGATACTGATGCCTACCAATGAATACGCAAAAGAAACCATGCGGGGCGGGCGGAGCGAACTGACCATTGGCGTGGACAAAGAAAACAGATCGGAAGGCGGACTTGATAAAGACTATGCATTTCGCTGGAGTTATGGCAAGGAAGAAACGCTCACGTTCATTCTCCCCAATTATTTTGGCAGTAGTAATAATCCCGCTGAATTTGGTGAAGAAAGTCATGTGATCGATGCGTTGCGTGAGTCAGGCTTGCCACAGGAAGTAGCTAATTACTTCTATAGTCGCATGACGCCTTACTGGGG
>JAEYVW010000146.1 GCA_023429365.1 Bacteroidota bacterium | reverse complement strand
TCTGGATCGTCTCTTTATCGTTGCGGATGGCAGGACCCGTCAGGCTGGTGGATGGCGACATGGTTTCGAGCCGTTCCACTGTTTCCCTGATCAATGGCAGCAGTTGGTGAAAGGTGATTCCTTCTTTACGGCAGTATCTTTCAGCAAGTGAATAAAGGTGAGTTGTGAAATTGTTTACGATCACAGCTGCCACATGTAGTTTGACCCGGTCTTCAGTTTTAGCAGATACAGCCTGACCAAAAGAAATGGATTGAGCCAGTTTTTGCAGGATGGCCGTTGATACCGCGTCGCTGCCTTCAAAGAATACGGGGATGTCAACGGAACGGGTTAGTTCCTTGCGTAGGGTTTGCAGCGGGTAAAAAACACCATAGTGACCGGATGTATTTTTTAAAACATCTTTCGAAACCGAGCCCGCGGTATGTGCGACCACTTTTTCGGGTAAGCTAAGTTCCCGTGCTATTTCCTCGAGCGCGTCATCACTGACAGCAATGATATACACATCTGCGTTCTTGTTAATAAGACTCATATAATTTGCCGACTCCGTATCCCATTCATATGCGAGTTCACTTGCGGCAGAAGCATTGCGGCCAATGACCTGGAGAATGCGATGCCCGGCGGCGACAAACTTTCTGCCCAGAACCGCTGCTGTATTACCCGAACCAATGATTACAATATTCATATCGATTTACTGAACTAACTCATTATTGTGATTTATCGTCCTTCGCTAATAAGATCAAACCTGTTAATAATACTACTTTTCTTTAGAAGTACCAGTTAGTCTGTCAAAATTCAAGATTCTTTTTCCCATCTCCAAAAGTTCCGCAATGCAGGATAGTTATCCTATTTTCATGCCTGCTTTGAAAGATAACAGGAAAATAAGAACTCTTACCTACCTCGCTCTTGGCGATTCTTATACCATTGGTGAGAAAGTTGCAGCTGAAGATAATTTTCCAAACCAGGTTGTGAAATTATTGAATGATGCCGGCTTCGATTTTGAGCCGCCTGTTATCATCGCCAAAACAGGTTGGACCACCGACGAATTGGCCGAAGCCATACAAAAAGCAGAATTGAAAAGCCACTATGATTTTGTTACCTTATTAATTGGGGTCAATGATCAATACCGGGGAAGATCTGTGGAGGATTACAAACCGGGGTTTGGCTGGTTGCTTGAGAAAGCTATCTTACTTGCCGGTGATAATCCATCCCATGTGATCGTTTTGTCAATACCCGACTGGGGGGCTACTCCATTTGCTGTCGGTCGTAACCGGGCAGAGATCGCGCGGGAAATTGATCGGTTCAACGAAATCAACCAGGCTATGGCTATGGCAAAAAAGATTCATTATATCAATATCACACCTGGTACAAGAACATCGGCTTTACAAGCCGGTATGCTGGCGGAAGATGGTCTGCATCCTTCCGGAAAAGAGTATGAACTTTGGGCGATGCAGGTAACAGCGATCATCCGGCAAAAATTATGAAGTGAGTTTTGGCAAACATGTTGAAACTGGTTGTTCCGGAAAAAACATTTAATATCGGTGATCTTCCCGGCAGGATCAATTAAAACCCTTATCCAGACTGAGTTGCAGCGGGTCTGCTATCGCTGTTTTATGCTTATTTGAACGGGTGCAAAAAATTGTTTCCAGAAAAAATTATTATTCTTGCTCTAACTTGCGACCGCTCCGGGGGTTGTTTGAACTGCGTATCGGAGATGAACTTGCGTTGTTGTTATATATTAATATGGAGTGTTTATGGCGAAAAACCTTTTAATAGTTGAGAGCCCTGCGAAAGCAAAAACGATAGAGAAAATTTTGGGGAGTGATTTCCAGGTGAAAAGCTGTTTCGGTCATATTCGTGACCTTGAGAAAGCGGGTATGGGCATTGACCTGGAAAAAAATTTCGAACCGCGTTATATTGTTTCCGAGGACAAGGAGAAAGTGGTGAAGGACCTTAAGTCACTGGCCAGTAAATCTAAGGAAGTATGGCTGGCAACGGATGAGGACCGTGAGGGTGAAGCCATCAGCTGGCACCTATGTGAAGTGCTTGGCCTTGATCCGAAGAAAACCAAGCGTATTGTTTTTCATGAGATCACCAAACCTGCCATCCAGGAGGCGGTGAGTAATCCCCGCACGATCGATATGAACCTGGTCAATGCCCAGCAGGCCCGGCGCATCCTTGACCGGATCGTGGGTTTTGAGTTGAGCCCGGTGCTTTGGAGAAAAATGAGTATGCGCAACAACCTCAGTGCGGGTCGGGTTCAAAGTGTGGCGGTGCGACTAATAGCAGAAAGAGAACGTGAAATAAATGCTTTTACACCCGTTAGTACATTTAAGATTGAAGGTTTTTTCACGGCCAAGGATGTCTCAGACAAACCCGTCAGTTTTGTTGCGGAAGGGAAAAAGCAATCTAAATCAGAAGATGCCGAAGCATTTCTCAAAAGCTGCATCGGCGCAGATTATAAGGTATCGGACATCCAGGTTAAGCCTGGCAAACGCTCACCTGCCCCACCCTTTACTACTTCCACCCTTCAACAGGAAGCTTCGAGAAAGCTGGGCTATGGTGTAAGTCGGACCATGCTGATCGCACAAAAGTTGTATGAAAACGGGTATATCACTTATATGCGTACCGACAGCGTGAACCTGAGCGATACGGCCCTGGGAGATATCACCAGGACGGTAAAGGGCATGTACGGAGAGAAATACCACCAGTTCCGGAAATACAAGAACAAAAATGAGTCGGCGCAGGAGGCTCACGAAGCTATCCGTCCAACCTATATGAGTAATACAACGGTGGAAGAGCCCGACTGGAAAAGATTGTATGAGCTTATCTGGAAAAGGACCATGGCCAGCCAGATGTCTGATGCAGAATTAGAGAAAACAGTTGCAAAAATTTCTATATCAACAAATAATGAAGAGTTAACAGCCTCTGGTGAAGTGTTGAAATTTGATGGATTTCTGAAAGTATACCGGGAAGATAAAGATGATGATGACCAGGATGAAACAGATATGGTAGCCCCGGGACAGGAACGTATGCTCCCCCCGCTGGTGGTTGGGCAGGACCTGCCACTGAAGGAATTGAAAGCGACGGAGCGATTCAGCAGGCCGCCCTCCAGGTACACGGAAGCCTCCCTGGTGAAAAAACTTGAAGAATTGGGCATCGGCCGGCCATCTACCTATGCCCCCACGATTTCAACGGTACTCAAAAGAGGATATGTTGAAAAAAGAGATAAAGAAGGTGTGGTACGAGAGTACCAGGTATTGAAACTGAAAAAAGACAATATCGTCAGGGAAACCGAGCAGGAGAATACGGGTGCTGAAAAATCAAAGCTTTTCCCTTCTGATCTTGGCCTGGTCGTTACCGATTTCCTGATCCAGTACTTTGATGATATCATGGACTACGGGTTTACCGCCCGTATCGAAGAGGAGTTTGATGAGGTGGCGGAAGGAAAAATGAAATGGAACGAGATGATCAAGGACTTTTACAGTCCCTTTAAAAAAGATGTTGAAAAGACAATTGAGACCGCTGAGCGGATAAAGGGTGAGAGAGAACTTGGCGTTGATCCTGAATCGGGCAAGCCGGTGGTAGCCAGGATGGGTCGCTATGGCGCGATGGTGCAGATCGGAAATGCGGATGACGAGGAAAAGCCAAGGTTTGCAAAAATACCTACCGGTCAAAGTATAGAAACCATCACCTACGAAGAGGCTATGGACCTGTTCCGTTTGCAGGGAACCCTCGGACAATACGAAGAGAAAGACATCTCGGTGAATGTGGGTCGTTTTGGTCCTTATGTAAAATGGGGTGAAGAATTTATTTCCATACCCCGGGGTACCGATATGTCCACTGTTGATCTTGAAAGGGCTATTGAACTGATTGAGGAAAAGAAAAAAGCGGATGCACCGGTCGCGATGTATGAAGGCAAGCCGGTAACAAAAGGCAAAGGCAGGTTTGGACCTTATATAAAGTGGGAAGGCATGTTTGTCAATGTTCCGAAGCGTTACAACTTCGAAGCACTGAAACAGCATGAGATCAATGAACTGATCGAAGCCAAGTTAACAAAAGAAGCCAACCGCTATATTCAACAATGGCCGGAAGAAAAAATTGCTCTTGAAAATGGCCGTTGGGGACCATTTATTCGTTTTGGTAAAAAGATGGTGAAGATGGGTCGTAAAGCCGATGATACCAAATATTCTTCGGAAGAAGCCGCCACACTAAGTCTCGAGGATGTTAAAAAAATGATCGAAACTGAGATACCCGGTGCATTTACCAAAAAAGGAAAAAAGCCTGCTGCAAAGAAAAAAGCGGTAGCCAAAAAAGCAACTCCGAAGAAAGCGACTACAAAAAAAGCAGCCAAAAAAAAGAAATAGTCTAAACCAGGAAATAAAGAAGCTGTCAATTCAAACATGGTGTTCCACCCGTTTAATCAACAGCTTCCATTATTAAGTTTTCACAGGCGTTAATTTCTTCGACGATGGCCGTGGTTCATATTATTTTGGGTTTTACGGCATAAAACACACCAAACCCGTTTTTTGTGGATAAAATAAGGAACTTTTGGTCGCAGGGTTGCCTATAGCTGAATTTCGCCGTATTTTATGCACTAAAATGATAAAATTTCGTTTATATATCCTGTTGGGACCTAAGAGCTCCATTTCCTGTAAATCTGATTCAGTTAAACAAAGAAAAATATGTGTGGAATAACGGGTTTTTGCGATTTCGGTAGGAAACTTACCAGGGAAAATCTACATACGGCCAACGAAGTGCAGCATCACCGCGGCCCCGACAGTGGTGCTATTGCATTTTTTGAATCACCTTTTGCAAATATCGGCCTGGGTCACCGGAGGCTGTCCATAATGGATGTTTCGTCAAATGGGAACCAGCCCATGTATAGCGATGATAAAAAAGTGGTGATCATTCTTAACGGTGAAGTTTACAATTTCAAGGAAATAAGGGAGGAATTGATTGCCGCCGGTTATAAATTTCATTCTGATTCGGATACGGAAGTCATCATCAAAGCTTACCAGGAGTATGGTATTGAGTCGGTGAGTAAGTTCATCGGCATGTTCGCCTACGCCATCTATGATATCGAAAAACAACTATTCTTTCTTTTAAGAGATCGTGCCGGAGTTAAGCCTTTGCATTATTTCTATAAAAACGATTGCCTGCTGTTTGCTTCGGAGTTAAAATCCATTTACAGTTATCCTGGATTTGAAAAGGATATCAATGAGCAGGCGGTAACCTTGTTTTTCAAATATGGCTATATCCGTGCACCGCATACCATCTTTAAAAATACTTTTAAGATCCAGCCGGGTCATTATATAAAGATCGATCTGAAACGTAAGGAAGTGACCGATCACAAGTATTGGGACGTGATCGATCATTACAATAAGCCAAAACTGAAAATTTCTGAGCAGGAAGCGTTGGAACAAGTGGAGGCGCTTTTTACTTCCGCTTTTCAATACCGAATGGTCAGTGATGTGCCGGTAGGTGTGTTTTTAAGTGGTGGATATGACAGTTCGGTAGTGACCGCGATCCTTCAAAAGAACAGTGCAAGAAAGATCAAGACCTTTACTATTGGTTTTGATGTAAAAAAATGGGACGAAGCTCCCTATGCCAAACAGATTGCAGCCCACCTCGGGACTGAGCATAACGAATATTATTGCACAACCCGTGAAGCGCAGGATATTTTTACCCGCCTGCCAGAATTGTATGACGAACCTTTTGGGGACAGTTCGGCTATACCCACTACCCTTGTGAGCCAGTTTGCAAGGAAACAGGTGACGGTGAGCCTGTCTGCCGATGGCGGCGATGAAGTATTTGCAGGGTACACAAAATATTTTAACCAGACTAAAATCCACAACTACCTGGAACGTTCCCCTGCTGCCTTGCTGAGCCTCACCAGGAGTGTTCTGAATACATCAACAAAGATTTATCCTGGTTTGAAAAAGAGCCACAAAGTGGAAAGGGTGGCAGAAATCCTCAATACTTATAAAACTTCTGGTCTTGCAGATGTGTACGACAGGCAGTTTATTTACAAGGATCTTGTCGACCTGCTGCCTGGTTACGACCAGAATATTGGTTTGTACGATGATATTGGGACAGTGAATAATGAGAATGATTACATGAATAAGCTGCTGGCCCGTGATTATCGTTCCTATATGGTGGACGATGTTTTGACGAAAGTAGACCGCGCTACCATGAGTGTTGCGCTTGAAGGCCGCGAGCCCCTGCTCGATCACCGGATCATCGAATTTGTCTCGCAGTTACCCTCCAGTCTAAAGTATAATAGCGAGGGTTCAAAATACCTGTTGAAAAAGATCACGCACAAATATGTGCCAAAAGAGATGCTGGACCGGCCCAAGGCAGGGTTTACGTTTCCGATGTACGAATGGCTGACCACTGACCTGAAAGATCATTTGTTTCATTATATCAACGAGAGCCAGTTTGCAAAACATGAATTCCTGAACCCTGCAAGGGCTATGTCTATCCGTAAAGAATTCCTGGATGGCGTGCAGGGCAGAAAAACTTCGATCTGGCTGTTGTTGATGTTTCAGATGTGGTGGAACAGGTGGATGTAACAGATCCGATCATCATTAAACTGTATCCGGCAGTGGATGCCGGCAGACTATGAAAATAATAATTGTCAACTATAGGTATTTTATTTCCGGTGGGCCCGAGCGTTATTTATTCAATATAAAAGAACTGCTCGAAAGAAATGGCCATACGGTGATCCCATTCAGCATCAAAAGCAATCACAACCAGCCTACAGAATACGAAGAAGACTTCATGAGTCCTATCGGCGAAGGAAAGGAGGTTTATTTCCGAGAATACAATAAGTTTGATATAAAGTCGATGATCAAATCCTTTTCGCGGATGTTCTACTCCTTCGAGGCGAAAAGAAAACTGGATGCATTGATCAGGAAAACCCGGCCGGACCTGGTGTATGTGCTGCATTACCAGAATAAAATGTCGGCCAGTATTTTTTCGGCTGTGTTAAAAAATAAAATACCGGTAATACATCGCGTATCGGATTTCGGACAGATCTGCGCAAACGGGATTTTTTACCGGTCAATAAAGAAGGATATTTGTGAGCGATGCCTGACCGGGTCGAAATTCAATGCCGTCAGGTATAAATGTGTTCACCACTCCTATATTTTATCGGCTGTAAAAACCTCTTCACTGCAACTTCAAAAAATGCTGGGTATCACCAAACGGATCAATGCTTTTGTGGTGCCTTCCAAATTCACGATCTCCCGTCTTAACCAGTTTGGGATCCCGGCTGGCAAACTACACCATATACCAACCTTTTTCAATTTTAAGACAATTGACCCGCAAACGGAGATCAGCTATGAGCCCTTTGCCCTTTTCGTAGGTCGCGTTGAAGAAGAAAAAGGACTGCTTACCCTCGTGAAAGCTTTTGAAGGTTCCGGTCATGTCTTGAAGATTGTGGGCAGCTCAAGTTCGGGGTATGACAAGGTGCTTAAGCAATATCTCGAGGGAAAAGAGCACAAAATTGAATTTCTGGGTCAGAAGAGTTTCCAGGAGATACAGGCGTATTTGAAAACCTGTGCTTTCACGGTGATGCCCGCTGAGATCTATGATAATTTCCCCAATACAGTCCTGGAAAGCTATGCCTTTAAAAAAGCTGTGCTGGCGACCAATGTGGGAAGTTTGAAAGAGATTGTAACCGACAATGAAACCGGCGTATTATTTCCACTGAGAGATGTTGCTGCGTTAAGACAGAAGATAGACTATCTTTTTAGCGATAAACAAAAATGTATCGAGCTTGGTGAAAAGGCCTTTAATAAATTGAATAGTGAGTATTCTTCAGAAATTCACTACCAAAAGCTTATACATCTGTTTGAGGCGACGGTTGGTAACCGAACCGATGTTGGAACTAACAAGGTCGTACAGGACCTTGAGCAGGTTTCATAAGTTGCAGAATTATTGCAGAGATATACGAAATTGCCCATCGGCAAAACAGCGTTTTTGCATTCTCCTACCTTATCTTAGATCAATCAACGAAATTGCCAGACATGAATTATTCCTGTTTTTATAGAATTTCCTTCAATTGGATATATAAGAGCCTGCTGCTTTTCCTGATTAGCATTCTTTCATTTTCGTTTTCGTGTCAAAAAAAATCACCAGGATCGGAACAGCCGGCGCGAAAGTTTTACAAATGGGACGAATTCAGCATGGGCGTTGATCTTTCATATGTAAACCAGGTGGAGGATTATGGCGGTGTATACCGGGATTCGGGAAAAGTGAAAGATCTTTTCCGTATCATGAAGGATCATGGCGCCAATACGGTAAGAGTAAGACTTTGGCATACGCCAAACTGGGTAGCCAGCCTGAACAATGGTAAGATGTACTATGATCTGTATGGCGTGGAGAAAACAATTCAAAGAGCCAAAAACCAAGGCATGGCGGTGAACCTGGACATTCACTATTCCGACCGCTGGGCGGATCCTGCCCACCAGGATACCCCTGCAGCCTGGGCTGGTCTTGGGATAGATGTTTTGAAGGATTCGGTTTACAATTACACATTAGCAGTCTTAAACTATTACAAAAGCAAAAACCTGGTGCCGGAGATGGTGCAGGTGGGAAATGAAACGAACAGCGGTATGTTGTGGCCGGTGGGTAAGGTTGAAAATAACAACTGGCAAAATTTTGCTATCCTGCTCAATAGTGGTATAAAAGCCGTGCGTGATTTTTCAACCGGTTCCGCTATCAAGCCGAAGATCATTCTGCATGTGGCGCAATTACAAAATGCGGAATCCTGGGTTTCGGCGCTCAAACTGCAAGGTGTAACCGACTATGATATACTAGGATTGTCGCATTATACCAAGTGGTCAACCGTTCAAACTATGAATGATGTGACAGTCAGTATTAAGCAACTAAAAACATTGGCGGGAAAAGAGGTTATGGTAGTAGAAACAGCCTATCCCTGGACTGGTGATAACGCAGATAGTTATAATAATATCATGTCTGTTACAGATAAGGCACCCGGCTATGAAGTTTCAATCCAGGACCAGTTTCGATATATGAAAGATCTTACACAGGCCATCATCGATGGAGGTGGCAAAGGAATCATGTATTGGGAACCGGCGTGGATCAGTTCCCAATTAAACGATGGTTGGGGCCAGGGCTCTTCCTGGGAGAACAATGCCTTCTTTGATTTTTCCGGAAATACACTTCCTGTTATCGACCATATGAGCGAGCCATATAGTGGTTTATAGCTTCTGAGCGTAGTTGAAGGTTGTTGAAGGTTGTTGAATGTTGTTGAAGGTTGTTGAAGATTGTTGTATGTTGACAAACAATTTTAAACCACATTCCACCACATTCAACTACATTAAACCATAGAAATTCCAATGCAAACCTGCATTCTTCACTCCTGTGGAAAAGTTTAACTATTTGCTTTGCTCGTCAATACTGAAATTGTGCCCAGTCTATTTATGGAAACGAATAAAGAAATAGCAGCCCTACTTCATTTGCTGGACGATCCTGACCAGGAAGTGTTTGACGCTGTTTCTGAAAAAATCGTTGATCTTGGAAAACCTATCATACCCAACCTGGAACATCTTTGGGAAACAACACCAGAAGAGCATACACAAACGAGGATCGAGTTATTGATCCACCGGCTCCATTATCGCGACCTTACAGAGGATTTTCGGCAGTGGAATGTATCGGGTCATCATGACCTGATGGTGGGCGCCCTGCTGGTTTCAAAGTTTCAGTATCCCGAATTGGGTATTTCGGGCGTGCGGCAGGAGATTGAAAAAGTAAGACGGAATATCTGGCTGGAGCTGAATAACTACCTTACTCCGCTTGAACAGATCAATATCGTTACAAGTATCCTTTATAGTTATTATGGGCTGAAGGGAACCGAGATCAACTATAACGAACCAAATGAATTTTTGCTTCATAAGACACTGGAGGCAAAAAGGGGCAACCAGGTTAGCAACGGGATATTATATCTCCTGCTTTGTGAGCTGTTGGATATACCTGTAAGGGCGATCCAGTTGCCCAGGCAATTTGTGATCGCTTATTTCAAACCGGGGTATTCGGACGAAAATCTTCCTGATCCTTTCCAGAAGATCGAATTCTTTATCGACCCAGCTTCTGGCCAGGTTTTCACCCACCAGGATGTAGAAAGTTATTTCAAAAGA
>JAEYVW010000280.1 GCA_023429365.1 Bacteroidota bacterium | reverse complement strand
ATCAGGGAATATCAATCATCCTAATCGTAACCTTGTTCACGATCTTTCCATCACCATATTTATCCCAGAAAGTTGCCACGACATCATATTTTTCTTCCCACTCCATAGGAGAGCCTGTTGTAACAGTACATTTCAGGTTGGTAGCATCGGTTGGGTTGAATACATCTCTACCGGCAAACAGATCAGCCTCATCCAGCAGCTTTGTGCCCGACTGGTCGCTGATGGTCAGGGCACAACCCACTGAAACTTTTCCATCACGTTGGGTGAGACCTTTCACATCTTTATTGATGATTAAAAACTTTTCGCCGATCGGTACATCGGTATGGTTGAGCACTTCGTCGTTCATCACGAGTTGCACCTCGCCTGGCTCCATATTTTTATAATTAGAGGTCAGGCCGGTATTGAAATCTTTTTTTACTCCTACAGATTGTTGTTTGCAGGAAAAGAGCAGGATGGCGGCAGTCACCACAAGTAGGGGCAATATGACGGCTCTACGTGTTACCAGGGCATATCTCCTGGGCGATTGTACAAACCGGATCAAACCCAGCAGCAGGTAGAAACTAAGTTTTAGGGCGATGGCCATCACCCATCCCGTGGCCATTACTTTGATCAGTATGGGAAGGTCTTCACGGAAAGTAAATGGCACTTCATAGAAGATCAGTCTCAGCCAGCAGTAAACACTAAGTGAAAGTCCAACGCCTACCAGGAAGGTCACTTTCAGTGATTTTTTGAGATTTTGAATCAAAACAGGGTTCATCGTTATGAATTTTCTTTTCGGTCACCGGCAACGCCGGGTATTGTTAAGGGTTAATGCGGATGCAAAATTGAAGGAGTTCACGCATGTAAAAAAACAATGATGCGTGAATCGCAGATTTTATTTAATGAGTGGTTATAAAACCTGTCCGGGAGGCAACGCGGATATTTTGGGGTATCGGTCAGAAGGATACGGGAGGAATTTTCGAGGTTCCGGTTAGAAGTTCCGGTGCTGTTTTACCCAGTCCTGGATATACCCGGCAATTTCGCTGGTGGTAGTTCCGGGGGCGAATAATTTCCCTGTCCCCATTTCATGAAGGGCCTTCATGTCATCCTCAGGTATGATGCCACCTCCGGTGAGGAGCACGTCGTTCATTTCCTTTTCTTTCATCAGCTGCAGGATCTTTGGGAAGATTGTCATGTGTGCCCCGGATAAAATGCTTACTCCGATGGCGTCCACATCCTCCTGCAGTGCTGCATTGACCACCATTTCCGGAGTTTGTCGCAGACCGGTATATATCACTTCCATGCCGGCATCGCGCAAGGCGGCGGCGATTACTTTGGCGCCACGGTCGTGCCCATCTAAACCAACTTTAGCGACTAATACTCTTAAAGGTCTGTTCATCCCTGGCGTTTTCGGGTCAAAAATAAGTATATCAGGCCAGCCGGTATATATAAATATGGCATGAGTTCATAGTATATCTGTTTATTCACGGCAAATGGAATGTTGTAATTTCAGGCGGGGAAATTCATATGAATTACAGAAAATTTGGAAATACAGACCTGCTCGTCAGCGAAATTGGATTTGGCGCCTGGGCCATTGGTGGCGGTGCCATGATTGGCCAGACTGCTATTGGCTGGGGCAATGCCGACGACCGCGAGTCAAAGGAAGCGATCCGCACTGCACGGGAACAAGGCATTAATTTTTTTGATACCGCCGATATTTATGGTCTCGGGCATTCTGAAAAGCTCCTGGGTGAAACACTCGGCAATGATGACGGCGCCATCATTGCCACCAAAGTGGGAAATGTGGCGCGGGATGAGCAGTTCACGGTTGATTATACCAAATCATATATCACGGAAGCATGCGAAGCCAGCCTGAAACGACTAAAAAGAGAAAGGATCGATTATTACCAGTTACATACAGCGCGCCTCTCGCATCTGCAACTGGGTGACTGTCTCGAAGCGATGAAAGAACTGCAGGAGCAGGGTAAGATTCGTTACTGGGGGATTTCCCTGAATACATTTGACCCGTTCCCGGAAGCAGATTTTTTCCTGCAGAACAAGTTGGGGCACGGTTTTCAGCTTGTATTAAATATGATCAACCAGAAAGCTCTGCCTCTTGTAAAGAAAGCCGCTGCGGCTGGGTATGGCATTATCGCAAGAATGCCACTACAATTTGGTTTGCTTACGGGAAAATTTGATGAGGGTATTTCTTTTGCCGACAACGATCACCGTAAAGGCCGTCTGCCTTCGAGCCTGATCATGTCGACAAAGGCTGCACTTGGTCCTGCCTGGCAACTTTGTGCAAAGTATGGAATCAATAAGACCAGCCTGGCGCTAAGCTATATTTTAAGCTATACCGAAGTGTCGACAGTGATTCCGGGCATACGGACATCGGCGCATGTAGTTCAAAATACTTCAGGATTGGTGCAACTGGAGGAAGCCGATCGGTCCATGATCGAACAATTGGGAACTACAAGCCTGCTGCCTGTGATGCACCAGGTTCAATCCCTCGGTTAAAGTAGTGGTAAAGCACTTTTGATTCGGTGTTTTGTTTCCTCTTTGCCGATCGTTTCCGCAATTATAAATACTGGCGGTCCAAATTTCCCACCTACCAACATGATGCGAAATGGCAACTGCAATTCCCCGGGTTTGATATTTTTCTCTGCAGCTAGTTCTTTAAAGCTGCTTTCAAGGGTTGCTGCATCCCAGTTGCTGATACGGTCCAGGATGGCGGCATAGGATTCAAAAAATGCTTTTTTATCACTATTCCATTTAGCTTTTACAGCGTCCAGGTCATATGTAGCCGGTGTTTTGAAAAAGAAGGAAGCCTGGTCATAAAAATCGGTAAGCAGTGTACAACGATCACGGGTAAGATCAAATACTTTGGCCAGTAATGCATCATCTGTTACCGTAATATTTTTTTCATTCAGCACATGCTTTACATCGTGAAGCAGTCTGCCGGTCTCTGATCTTTTGATCCATTCATGGTTGAACCATTTTGCTTTTTCAAAATCGAATTTAGCGCCGCTGCTGTGTACCCTTTCGATGGAGAATTTTTCGATCAGTTCCTGTTTGCTGAAAATCTCCTGTTCAGAGCCGTCGTTCCAGCCCAGCAGGGCCAGCAGGTTAATAAAAGCTTCCGGCAGAAAACCTT
>JAEYVW010000276.1 GCA_023429365.1 Bacteroidota bacterium | reverse complement strand
GTAGTTGCCATTAATACAGAATGCCGGAATTAAGGATTGGCTTAATTGGCGTAATATTGCCCGCGGTAACAATAGTATTACAATAAAAACAAAACTTTCATGTCTCTGATTTCGGTAGGTACCATGGCCTTTGATGCGATTGAAACCCCTTTTGGCAAAACAGAACGGATCATAGGTGGCTCAGCCGTTTACGTGGCTTATGCTGCGTCTTATTTCGTTAAACCCATCCAACAGATATCGATTATCGGTTCTGATTTCCCTGCAGAAGAAATGGAAGAACTGCGAAAAAGAGGCGTACACCTCGATGGTGTGGAAGTGGTGCCCGGCAAGAAGTCTTTCTTTTGGAAGGGCCGCTATCATGAGGATATGAATAGCCGTGATACATTGATCACCGACCTGAATGTGCTGGCGGATTTTGATCCGCATATCCCCGACAGTTACCAGGATGCTGAGTTCCTGATGCTGGGCAATCTTGCTCCCAGGATACAGCTTAACGTAATCCAGGAAATGAGAAAGCGGCCGAGGCTGATCGCGATGGACACCATGAATTTCTGGATGGAATCCGCCCTGTCTGATTTGAATATCGTGTTGAAATATGTCGACATGCTGATCATCAATGATGCGGAAGCCCGGCAGCTAACCGGCCAGTTTTCACTGGTAAAGGCTGCGAAATCCATTATGCAAATGGGACCGAAATATCTTATAGTTAAGAAAGGCGAACACGGAGCCTTGCTGTTTCACGATACCGAAGTGTTTTTTGCGCCGGCATTACCACTTGAAGATGTCTTTGATCCCACTGGTGCTGGTGATACATTTGCCGGCGGATTTATGGGGCATATCGCTAAGACAGGCGATATTTCGTTCGACAATATGAAAAGGGGAATTATTGTTGGCTCAGCAATGGCCAGTTTTTGTGTTGAAAAATTCGGACCCACGCGGTTGAAGGAAATTACAAAAGATGATATCGATGCCAGGATTCAGCTGTTCAAAAACCTGGTAAATTTTGAAATTGAGCTGGTGTAAATAATGTCTTTCAGTGGTGCCGTGTCTTAATACCTATTTTAACTTCCGGGCGAGTACCACAGTGGTTTTAAACCGTTTCTTTTTACCCGCAAGGTTAAATATCTCGGTGTAGAGGATGTAAGTGCCGACCGGTAACTTCCGCCCATTATCATCCAGTCCATCCCAGTTCCAATAACCACTTATCCCAAGTAAGCCATTCCTGACAAGCTGTTTTACCGGTCTGCCTGTCGCATCAAAGATGGTAATATTGGCAACATAGCCGGGTTCACTGATCTTATATTGTACAGTTGCAATATCATCAAGACCATCATTGTCGGGCGAGAATACCCTGGGGTAGACTTCAAAACTGGCTGGTATATCCGGAACCTCAAGTGTATGAGAATTGCGGTAACCAGGCGTACCAAAACCGGCAGTAGAAGCAGCCGAATGCCAGTTTCGTGCATTTTGTGTTTCCGCCTCCGGATCCAGTCTCTCCAGCGAAACGCCTTCCGCATCAGTTATTAGCTTAAAGTGCCAGTCGTCTGTGTAATGCACTTCGTCCAGTACCTCACCCTGCTGATTCAGCACCAGGACAAACCCCTCAGTGTCGGGGTAGGAAGGTAGTGAAGGGCGGGTGAACACAGCATCGGAATTGGAGACCAAATACTGAAGCGCCAGGTTTTCAGCATCGGTTGTTAGAACTATATAGTCGCGTGGAAAGAGATAGACTGGAAATAAACTGAGTTGCGTGACCGAACTCACAGTATTACTGCTGTTCCTGTTGGCAAGATAGAGGCTTGATATGTCCATTATCTTTTCACTTCTATTGAAAATTTCAACATAGTCGTTGGCATTGGGTCGGGGGTTAAACAGGATCTCGTTGATGATCACATCACCCGGCACCGCCTGTTGGGGAAGACCAACTTTGGTTTTATTGGCTGATCCGTTTATGTTTCCTTTACAATCATTAATGTTATTGGCGGTGATATTATAAATGGTACCGCTCGAAAGAGATTTTTCGGTTTTCAGCTGCACCCGGTTAAATATAGGCGGCAACGTTTCTGCCGATGTGATAACGATACCACCATCTATGGTATAGTTTGTCGCAATCACGGCGGCCGAGCTGTCAAGAGGTTCAGTAAATACCAGGATTATATTTGAGTCAATGTCTAAATAGGCATTTTTCAGTTCCGGTTCCTGCCTGTCTTCAATCAACGCGGTCACCGAATTTGCCAGTCCGGGTGTGCCTCCCCTAATGTCTGTACTTGCTTTCCAGTTCGTATTTCCCAGGCAGGGGGTACCAGTGTTGATCATCTCGAGTGACCAGCCACCATCTTTCTTTAATTCATTTTGGTACCAGGCTGAAGAATATTCAACGGCATGGATGACCAAGCCATTTGGCTCCTTTAACATTAATATCTCACCATCATTATCGAGCGATGGAAAGCTCGTGACGGAAACAGCGGTTCCGAATGAGGCCATCACGTCGCGTGCGCTGGCGGCGCAAACGATCATATAACTGTTTACTTCGAGGATAAATTCGGGCATAGGGCCACTTTGACCGGACGCATCTGCAATGCGCCAACCCAATAAGTTTATGGGTGAGTTTGAAATGTTTTTGAGTTCGATCCATTCATTATTGGGCAGTCCTACCTGGGGTGAAGGATCGCACATGATCTCTGTAAATATGATATCGTAGCGGTTTTGTGCCGACAGAACATTCGTAAGTATGATGAAGTATAGAAGCCAGGTGGTTTTCATAACGGCCAATTTACAGGCTCCGTGTTGACGTAAAAGGGGAAAATCACCGGGTGATTAATGTATTTTTCTCGGGGTTGTTAAAAGCGTTGGTGAGGATTTAACCGCATTTTGATTTGAATATTTGGACTGAATGGGCCAGTAGCCTATTTTTGCGAAGCAATGAAATCAATGAAACATACAAAACGCACGAAGACATTCTCCTAAGGAAGGTTTGCGGTGTTATGTATGTAACCATATAAAAGTTTAGCAGGCCTTCCGGATGGAAGGCCTGTTTTTTTGTATACAAGGCATCGGTTTCAACAGAACTTATTTTTAAAACAATTAAATTCCTTCCGCGCAGGCGGGAGGCAAGGAGGTAATTATGAAAGTTGCAGTAGTAGGCGCTACAGGATTAGTTGGCACCAAAATGCTACAGGTACTGGCGGAGAGAAATTTTCCCGTTACAGAATTGTTACCTGTTGCATCCGAAAGATCAGTAGGAAAGGAAATTGAATTCAAGGGGAAAAAGTACAAGGTTGTAAGCATGTCGGATGCTATCGCAGCAAAACCGGCCGTGGCATTATTTTCAGCTGGCGGCGGTACTTCGCTCGAATGGGCGCCAAAGTTTGCAGAGGCCGGTATCACGGTTATCGATAACTCATCTGCCTGGCGTATGGATGCGACAAAAAAACTGGTGGTACCGGAGATCAATGCCGATGCGCTTACGGGTGAGGATAAGATCATTGCTAACCCGAATTGTTCAACTATTCAAATGGTGGTGGCGTTAAATCCACTGCATAAAAAATATGGTATCAAACGAATTGTGGTGAGCACTTATCAAAGTGTAACCGGTACAGGTGTAAAAGCGGTTAATCAGTTGATGGATGAACGCAATGGCGTTGAAGGAGAGAAAGCTTATAAATACCCGATTGACCTGAACGTGATACCGCAAATTGACGTTTTTGTTGACAATGGTTATACCAAGGAAGAAATGAAGATGGTCAATGAAACAAAAAAGATCATGCGCGACGATTCTATCCGCGTTACAGCCACCACGGTACGCATACCAGTGATGGGAGGACATAGTGAAAGCGTGAATATTGAATTTGCAAATGATTTTGATCTCCCCGAGGTTAAAACACTATTAGCAGGTGCACCGGGTGTGGTAGTTGTTGATGATCCGGCTAATGCCTTATACCCGATGCCAAAGGATGCGCACGAAAAAGATGAGGTATTTGTAGGACGACTGCGCAGAGATGAAACACAGCCCAACACTTTAAACATGTGGATCGTCAGCGATAATCTTAGGAAAGGAGCCGCGACAAATGCAGTGCAGATTGCTGAATACCTGGTAGGGAAGGGTCTATTGAATTAAAACCAGTGATTGAATAGATTTTTAAGACGGAATGTTCAATTTTCACAGTTTAGAAAGCTAGCTTTTTCTCACTTGAACAGTGAAAATTGAACATTCTTTAAAACGACAATAAGGAAACTTATCTTCTTTTTTTATAAGGAAAATATCTTCCAAAATTATCCGTGATGTTTTCGATAATTACATTGGAAGGGTTGTCCCAGTCGGCAGCGGCTTTATAATTATTATTCCACAGCGTTACACTATTGCTCACCACGCTGCAGTAGGCGTAGATATCTTCAGTTTTACCAAGACTACGTGGTATGGGCAATTTATTTCCAAGTGGTGTCTGGCTGATCACATCTTTTGCGATGGTTACACCGTATGAGGCGTAGTCGCTCATGTATCTTTTCTTGCGGATCTGCATCCTGACAACAGCGTCAACGCCGAGCAGCGAAGCGAGCTTTTTATCATCCAGTTTCCAGGATTCACGCAGGCTGATTCCATTCTCTTCGAGTACCGTCATGGTTTTATTGACATCCTGGACGCCTACCGACATATAATACTTTCTTGAATTGGCGTATTGCAGGATATTACTATACAGGGCCAGCTGAAAGGCTTTGCTTTCTTCTTCCTCAATTTGGGCTATCTGTTCGGGTGTTAACTGCTCAGGTTGTTTCCCGGTTAAGACAATTTCGGATGGCAATACCGCGATGATACGGTGACCTGCAGTTTGCTGTTCGAAGAATGAGGATGTGTAGTACTTGCGACTACAGGAGACAGAGACTATAATGATAGCCACAATCAGGATGGGTACAATTTTTTTCATAAGGTTTGTTTTTACTCAAACAAAGTACAAACCCATCAAAGGGTATGCAACTCACTTAACGAAATATTTGCATATTAAATTGTGAAAGCTGGGTGGTTGGCCCGGCAAACTATTGTGTATCAATAAAAACTTGCATCGCTGGTGTCAGTTCAAATTGGATATCAGATACAATTGCAGTGGTTTATTTATACTCATGTGCGGACACCTGGCATTGTATATTTTGGTAAAATGTAAAGTGGGATATAGAAAACTCCTTTTGTTTTCTATATCCCACCTTAACTGCATAATAATTTAACTATGCTGTGGCGGCTTCTTTTACCTTTTTCACCAATTCTGCGTTGATAATAAGTTTCACATCATCTGCCACTACGATACCACCAGCTTCGGTAACGGCGCTCCAGCTAAGCCCATATTCCTGGCGGTTGATCTTTCCGGTTATTTCAAAACCTGCAACGGTCTGACCATAGAGATCGTTTTGTACACCACCAAATTCCACATTTAGCGTAATGGGTTTGGTTGTATTCCTGATGGTCAGGTCGCCGGTGACTTTATATTCATTATCACCTTTCCCAACTATAGCGGTGGATTTAAAACTTAGTTTAGGGTGATTGGCGGCATCAAAAAAATCAGCGGATTTCAAATGTCCATCACGTTGTTCATTACCAGTTGTAATACTGTCAATGTCGGCAGTAAATGTAATCTGCGCGTTGGTGAGGTCGGCGGGATCGCCTTCCAGCTTGCCTTCAAATTTTGTAAATTTTCCTGAAACGGTTGAGATCACGAGGTGCTTTACCTTAAATCCAATCTCGGTGTGTGCGGTATCAATAATCCATGTTGACATAATGATAAGTTTAGAATACAAAATTAATGTTTAAACATTGAATATGGCAAATTTATTTGGTTAATATTATTCTAATATTGATAATTAAGGAATTATAATAATCGTGCCGGAATTAACCACGGATGCTTTCATTCATGAATCGTAGCAGTGGGAGCAGGGTTTCAAAGGCTTCCTGCACTTTTTTGACCAGGTCTTTAGATACAAGGTCGCTATCGGAAAGGGGCGTCATTGCCACATAACTCTTCAGTTTGAGGTATTCCGCAGCAGGGTTGTCGGCTTCATACCCTTTAGGCACACGGCTCAGCGAATACTCGGGACTGCGCGAAAGATCACCATATACATTTTTAAACTTACGTGCTGTAATGAGTTTTTTGAAACCATCCAGGTTATAATCGATCTCCTGCCTGATCTTGGCCAGATCGGCCGGTAGCGGCATCCAGATGCCGCCTCCCACAAAACTCTGTCCCGGTTCACAGTGAAAATAATAGCCGCCCAGGTTTGATTTTTTTCCTTCGGGATTGAAATAGGCACCCATATTGGTTTTGTACGGAGACTTGTCCTTAGAGAAACGAACATCCCTGTTGATCCGGAATATACAATCCTTTGCCTTCAGGTGCGCTATGCCCGGATCCTTTTTCCCATGTTTGTCAATAACGAGTTGCACGAAGGCTGAAAAGTCCGCTTTTGCATTTTCGTAATCCTGCCGATGCTGATCAAACCAGGGTTTATTGTTATGCTTACGCAGGTCTTTTAAAAATTTGATCGTTGAATTCTTTAGCATTTTCTTATCGTCGTTTTTATTTCTTGAGCATTTTCAAGAACTCCGCCTCCGAAATAATTTTTATTGTATTAATTTTTTTTGCCTTTTCCAGTTTACTACCCGCATCCTCACCAACCACAAGGTAATTGAGTTTGCTGCTCACACTTCCCGTCAGCTTCCCACCGTTTTCTTCCACCATCGCTTCTGCATCACTCCGCTTTAATGTTGGCAGCGTGCCCGTGAAAAGAAAAGTGAGGCCTTCCAGGTTTCCTTCACTGGCATATTGTTTCTTAGTATTGATGAGTTGCACACCCAGTTCTTCGAGTTTTTGCAACATCATGATATTCTCCTTATTGCTGAAAAAATGTAAAATACTACCGGCTACCTTGGGACCGATATCCTCGAGGTTTAACAGGTCAGCTTCTGAAAAGTTTTTAAGGTCAGTCAGGTGATGAACAGCCTGTGCAAGTGTCTTGGCCGTTGTTTCTCCCACGAAACGGATACCGAGGCCA
>JAEYVW010000257.1 GCA_023429365.1 Bacteroidota bacterium | reverse complement strand
CTTTACACCTCCTGATGAAAAGATCTGGCCTGCAGCACTCTTACCACTCCCCGACCAGGCCATCGATGCGACTGTGACACTGGGTGTAAAATTCCAAAGCTCGGTATCTGGGTTCGTTAAAGGTGTGAGATTTTTTACCCCAACTGATGTTTCCCTGGTACCTGGTGATTATACCGGTCAGTTATGGACATCAGGCGGTATACTACTGGCAAGTGGCACCTTCACTGGCCTTGCACCTGACACCTGGGCGGAACTTATTTTCGATCAGCCGGTATTGATCGATGCCAATACTACCTATGTCGCTTCCTATCATACTAAGTTCGATACCTACGTAAGTACGGTGAACGGGCTGGCGGCTGCGGTTACAAATGGCTCCCTGACTGCACTTGACGACGTAGCTGCTGGTGGCAATGGTGTTTATGTATATGGTGCTACTCCCGGGTTTCCTACCAATTCAGCCAACGCTACCAATTATTGGGTGGATGTTATCTTCTCACCCAATGAGTATACATTTACCCTCACCAGTGTTACGGACGCTGACGGATGCTCTGATAATGGTACGATTCAAACCTTAACTGTTACTTCGATCGATTGCAGTGAACTTCCAGTAAATATCGTGGTGCAACCTGCAGTAACAACTACAGCGGTGGGTCAGACTTTTGTTGTGACAGTTGCTTCTGATCTTATAAGCACAGATCCAGCACCAACTATTGATAATGTAGAAGTGCACCTTGCTTTTGATAATACAAAACTGCAGGTGGTTTCGATCGTAGAAGAACCAACGGTGGCGGGTTTTGATTCAAAACCGATACCGCTCGAGGCAGCCCCGTACACCAATATCAATGCAACAGGACAAATTGATTATGCTGCCACAACTACTACCGGAATTCCGGCCGCCGATTTCAGCATACTGACCATTACTTTTGAGGTAATCGGTGGTGATGGAACGACAACAGATCTCAATTTCAGACTGGATCAGCCAGCCAACGAAACCCGTATCGCCGGAGGCGGAAACTCCGTACTGGCTGCGGCTATAGATGGCACCATTACAATCAATGCGGCCAGTTGTGTACCACCATCCGTCACTGTTACAGCACCGGGTGGTTTGCTGACCTGCGATGGACAGACGTTCAACCTCGTACTCTCGGCTACCCCTGCTCCGGTAGGAACAGCTCCGTTCGACCTTACGATATCAGGTCCGGGTGGAATAGTTACTTATGATGATATCCCGGTTGGCGGAATCATTACCAGCTTCGTCCCACCGGTAGAAAAGATCTGGCCTGGTAACCCGGCACCGCTGCCTTCAACTACGATCGATGCAGCGGTTACACTCGGTGTGAAATTCCAGAGCTCAGTTCCAGGATTTATAAAAGGTGTTCGTTTCTTCAGTCCGGATGAAGTTTCAGCTGTGCCTGGCGTTTACACCGGTCAGCTTTGGTCAGAATCGGGAACTTTGTTAGCTAGTGGAGTATTCACGGCTGTTACAACAGACAGCTGGCAGGAACTGACCTTTGCCACACCTGTATTGATTACAGCCAACACGACCTATATCGCATCCTACCATACTACTGAAGATAAATATGTAGGTACAGCGGGAGGATTAGTAAATGCTGTAACGAATGGTTCACTCACAGCGCTCGAAAGTGCAGCATCAGGTGGCAACGGCGTCTATACTTACGGCATCACCCCTACTTTCCCAACAAGCTCGGTCGATGGCAATTATTGGGTGGATGTGATGTTTACACCAAGTGGATATGATTTCAACCTCGTAAGCGTGACGGACGCGGATGGTTGTGCCAATGCGGGAACACTTCAAACCCTAAGTATTACCTCGGCAGACTGCAGTGTTTTACCGGTCACCATGATCAACTTCTCAGCATCACCCAAAGACCAGTCCGTTCAACTGAAATGGTCTACGGCGTATGAAAGCAATAACAAAGGCTTTGATGTGGAACGTAGCACTAATGGAAGTAATTGGACTACAATTGGGTTTGTAAACGGTGTAGGCAACAGCACAAGTACCTCGCATTATAACTACCTCGATGCTCACCTGGCATCCGGCAGGTACTTCTACAGGTTGAAACAAATTGACCTCGATGGAAGAACTGAATATTCAACTGTAGTTTCAGCTGTTATAGGTGGAAGCAGTGGATATGTTTTGGAACAAAACTACCCCAACCCCCTCCGTAGCGAAACAACGATCCGGTTCTCATTACCGCAACAGTCAAAGGTCAACCTATCTGTTTTTGATGTCAATGGAAGGTTGGTGAAGGTAATCGTAAATGAATCAAGGGATGCGGGTACGCATGCCGTTAGTGTTAATACTGGTACGCTGGGTGCAGGTCTCTATTATTATAAATTACAGGCCGGCGATTTCTCAGCAGTCAGGAAAATGACAATACATTAATCCTGGAAATAAACATTTTAAAATGCCCCGGTTCGCCGGGGCATTTTTTTATTCAATAATCTGAGTTTCACGGCACTTATTCGAAGAGCAAAACTCCCATAAGCCTAAGTTATCCACTTTTTAGGCGGGTTTTTCCACTTTTTTGAATTGTTTTTCTATCTTAGCCCTCCCGTCCACTTAATACTATTGAACGACCTCTCCTGCAGCTTTCTAAATCCTGGCAGGAATATCCATCCAATCCAATGTATAAGTACCACTGATGAAGCGCCCGGACCTTGTATTTTGCCTTGTCTTTTCGGGCATTAAACAAGCATAGGCCATTTGATCTTACCGCCCTATATCCAACGTATTTTTTAATCGATCAATGACTTAGCAATCTAAGACGAGTATCTGTTATGAAAGTCTACCGCTTCCCGGGGCAATTCGCGTTACCCCGCTTATGCAGTTATCTATTCTGTATTTTATTCCATGGGGCTGTTATAATTCCTGGATATATATCAGCCCAGACCGTTCCGCTGCAATTCACACCTATCCCATACTCAGCACCGGATATCGTATCGCCTGGCCGCGGTGCCGAACAGTGGCAGAATGGTAGCGAAAGTGTCAATTACCCGCTTCCCGATACAAATTACAAATCACTCGACGTGTACTACAGGTTTCCCTGGACCCGCCTCGAGGATTCCGTGGTTGAAAATTATAATTGGACATATTTTGACAACCTGGTCAAAGACGCTATCGATAATGGTCAAAAAATCTCTTTTGGAATAATGCCGGTGTATGATGGTGGCGGTACTGTTTTTTACGACAGCGCCAAATCAGCTTATCCTTTATACATCCATAAAGCCATGCAGGCAGGTGCTGAAAATACCCGCGACTGGATCAGTAATGGTGTTTGGATACCCAACTGGAACCATAATTATTACCTGTCAAGATTAAAAGCGCTGCACGTCGCACTGAATACTCATATTTTAAGAACGTCACACAAGGGTGTACCTTTTAAAAACGCGATCTATTGTATAGATATCAGGGGGTATGGCAATTATGGAGAATGGCATAGCGCAGGTATTGTTGACAATGTTAACAAGTATCCGACAGGTAGACGGGCAACACTAAACACTTTAAAGACAATCATTAACCACCATACACAGGTATTTAAAGATTGGCCGCTTTCCCTCATGATTGCCGTTTTTGACGCCGAACAATATGACGCCATTATGAATCCCGCGGAACTCACACATTATGCGCTCACGACAAGCAATGAATGGGGACCCCTGGGATGGCGGCGAGATCAGTGGGGTGCTACTGACCCTTATCTCGACAAGATTCTAAAGAACAATGAAAAAACCTTTGGCAACAGTGTACCATTTAAAGAACTCATTACGAAACGGTACCTTACTGCGCCGGTAACCGGTGAACCACCAAGTTATATAAACCCGGGCGGACCTTGCGAATACTGGGACCTGGAAAACCAGCTTATAGAATATGGGGCTACATCGCTGGGTAATGGCAACTGGGGTAAGAAACTTTCGCCCTGCGGCGAGGAAAATGCACGGGCCGCTTTTAAAAGAGCCGGCTACAGGATCATCCTTGAAGGTGGAAGTATTAGCGATATTCTGACAGCAGGTAAACCTTTCTCTATCAGACTAGCCTGGAAAAATATCGGCGTGGCGCCGACTTATGAAAACTGGGATGTTTTCTATGAGTTGAAAAATGAAAGCAACCTGGTGGTGTGGTCGGGTATATCTTCCTTTAAGCCCAAACTTTTTGCGCCGAATGAAGATTCAACGATCATACAGGATGACTTTGTTTTGCCAACTGATGTTGAGATCGGAAAATACAATCTCAATTTGGTCATAAAAGATCCAACCGGGTATCGCGCACCACTCCCACTGGCAATCTATGGAAGAAACATTGACGGGAGTTATACATTAAAAGAAGATTTTGTGGTATCTCCTGCTATCTGCGAACCACCCACCGCGGTCATCAGTAGCACAGCAGCATGCAATGATCAGTTGCCCACGCTGGTACTGGATACAGCAAGTGGTGCTGGTCCTTACAACCTGGTGATCAACGGCACTATCTATCATGGAATTAATGTCGGGGATACTATTACGACCTTGACCGCTCCGATTGAAAAGATCTGGTCGGAAAATCCGACTGTAAATAGTTATATAGACGCACCGGTGGAACTCGGTCTGAAATTCAAAGCAACCGTGCCGGGGATGATAACCGGTATTCGTTTCTTCAGCTCCAACCAACCTACCGGTGTATATACCGGGCATTTGTGGACAGGCGCAGGAACATTGATCGGTAGCGTTGAATTTAACAATGTAACGCCATCGGAATGGCAGGAAGCGAAACTCGGGAAACCTGTAACTACCCATCCTGACTCTACTTATGTTGTTTCCTATCATTCTTCCACAGGATACTATGCTTCAACCCCGGCGGGTCTAAAACAAGGTATTAAGAAAGGACATATTGTAGTAGAGGAAGAAAACACAACCGGTGGACACGGTGTATACATGTATGGGGCCTCAGGAAGTTTCCCAACATATTCATACAACGCGGCTAATTATTGGGCAGATGTGATCTTTTCTCCGTCGGTCCAGCAGTATACATTTTCAGGAATAACTGATGCCAACGACTGCAGTAACATGGGAATTGATCAGACCATCGCGGTAGACTTTACCAATGTTTGCGATACCATTCCGCTCCCCGGACCAGTTATCGAATTGACTGCAAGGCTTGATCATACACCCGCATGTACAGGTGAACCATTTAACCTGGTGCTTGACTCAGCCAATGGCACGGGACCTTATGAGCTGATCATAAATGGAGTTACTTATTCCGACATTTCGGTGGGGCAAACCATTACGACCATCAACTCCGAAAATTTGCCTTCACAATCAGTATGGCAGGAGAATCCTGTGGTCAATCAAAATATTGATGCGCCTGTTGAACTGGGCATGAAGTTTACAACTACGGTTGCCGGCAGTGTTACGGGAATTCGCTTTTTTAGTCCAAATGATCCCAATGGCATTTACACCGGTCATCTCTGGTCTTCAACGGGTGAATTGCTAAATAGTGTTGTATTTGACACGGTAACACCGGGTAGCTGGCAGGAAGCATATTTCACTTCACCTGTTAAACTCAATCCCGGAAGCAGTTATGTCGTTTCATATCACACTTCAACCGGACATTATGTATCAACGCAAGGTGGATTAAAGAATGGAGCTGGCAACGGAACACTTATTGTACATGGCGAGAATATTGAAGGTAGTAACGGCGTATACATGTATGGGCCCGCAGGAAGTTTCCCCAGTTATTCATTCAACTCGTCCAATTACTGGGCTGATATTGTTTTCGCTCCCGACTCCAGCATCCAAAATATTTTTAAGCTTACCAGCATAACCGATAGCAACGGATTAAACAAAACCGGCGCTTTACAAACACTTGAGGTCATCGCTTCGGACAATTGTGACGAAGCTCCGGGTGATGAAGCAGAACCGGAAGTCGTTTTGGGTTATTCAACTGATTGCTCGACTAATTCTGTAGCACTGGTCCTTGATTCAGCAAATGGTTCGGCACCTTATGATCTTGTGATCAATGGAGTGCTATATGAAGATATCATGCCGGGGCAGACTATTACCACTGTTACGGCGCCATCAAAATCTATTTGGGATCATAGTCCGGCCATCGTTAGTGCCGAGGATCAGCCGGTGGAACTGGGTATGAAATTTACTTCCTCTGTCGATGGGTATATCAAAGGCGTTAGGTTTTTCAGCCCCTATAATTCCGAAGGTGTATATACAGGACATTTATGGTCCACATCCGGCGAATTACTGGCCAGCGCCGAATTTGGAAACGTAAGTCCCGGTGGCTGGCAGGAAATATTATTCCAAAGCCCGGTATTCATAAAAGCGAATACGATTTATATCGCCTCCTATCATACGGCAGGCGGTCGATATGCCTCCACACCGGGAGGTTTGAAAGATGGTGTAAGTTCGGGGACCTTAACAGCTCTGGGTGATAATGACGCGGGTGGCAATGGTGTATACAGGTATGGCGTTGCGGGCAGTTTCCCCGACTTTACTTACAATGCAAACAACTATTGGGTAGATGTTGTATTCGCAACGGAAAATAGTTTCTCATACACATTTGATCTGACCAGCGTAAAAGATCAAACCGGAAAAACAAAAACCGGGTCATTACACACGCTGAGTGTGAACACACCTGATTGCGAGGAATCCGTGATCACCGCAAGCAGGTCATCGGATCAATCAAACATGAAAGAGGTCGCAGTAGCTAAGACAACTCGGCAGATTACAATTGAAAATAATCTGGAACAGAATTATCCAAACCCATTCAGTCAGACTTCCACGATTAAATACAGTTTGGCTAAACCTGGTACCGTAAACCTGGCACTATACGACGTACATGGCAGATTGGTAAAATCTCTGGTCAATGGCTGGAATGAAGCAGGCACGTATACTGTCCAACTTGAAAAAACCTCCCTGCAGGGTGGATTGTATTTCTATAAAATGCAGACAAGCGGATTTTCAGCAGCCAGGAAACTTATCGTTCAGTAGCGCCACATTTATACGGTTTGGAGAAAGCCTGGGTTGACCCGGCCAAAGCTTATATTTACTTCGCGGGTATATTTGCAAAAGCAGTGAAAATTGCTGTTTGGAAATAACCGTTCCATTTTTAAAACAGGCAATGGCTTGGGCATGACGAGAACCAGTTTATTTTTAATTATTTCGACGATCATACTTACAACGGGGTGCACTTATTCACAATCTGCGCATAGCCCCGATGATATCATATTCGAGCAGATCCCATATGAAGCGCATGACCTGGTGTCACCGGGTCGTGGTGCTGAGCAATGGCATAACGGTTCCGAAGCCATCCCCTACCCCGGTACCGACTCGGTACACAAATCCCTTGATGTCTATCATCGTTTTACCTGGAATCTGTTGGAAGATTCGGCACAGGGAAGCTATACTTGGACATTTTTCGACGGACTTATTGAAGATGCAATTGATAATGGTCAGAAATTATCTTTTGGCATTATGACCTGCTATGGCGATGATGCAGAAGGTGTCATAAAATATGATGGAGGTGTGTCCGCTTATCCGCTTTACCTGCATCGGTTGATGCAAGCAGCACCAAAGGAAGAACAGGATTGGTTGAGCCCCGATAGTTTTTGGGTTCCTAACTGGAATAGCCGGCATTACCTCGACCGGTTAAGAGCATTGCACCAGGCCCTGTATGATCATATCATGTCATCTGCTTATACCGCCATCAAAGGGCCACTGGAAGGCAAAACAGTTTCATACAGGGACGCGATCTATTGCATTGATGTAAGAGGTTTTGGTAATTACGGTGAATGGCATAGTTCAGGTATCGTAAAACATGTCAATCAATATCCAAAGGGAAGAAAAGCTGAATTAACAACTTTAAAGACCATCATTGATCACCACACCCAGGTGTTTGACCAATGGCCCCTGGTACTCATGATCGCGGCATTTGATGGAGAACAGGTAGGTACGATCATGAATCCTGTTGAACTGGCGCAGTATGCGTTGACCACGCACAATGCCTGGGGCCCACTCGGCTGGCGTCGTGATCAATGGGGCGCCACAGATGGATATCTTGATAATATTTTAAAGAATAACAGAAAAAAAACCAGCGACGGAACCAGGCTTAACGAGTTGATCCGTTCACGATACAAAACCTCACCTATTACCGGGGAGCCTCCCCGTTATGTAAACCCCGACGGGCGCTGCGCATATTGGGACCTGGAAAACCAGGTACAAGAATACGGTGCCAGTTCGATCGGTAATGGAAACTGGGGCATAGAAATGCCGGAATGTGCACAGGAAAACGCCAGGGACGCATTTAAAAGAGCCGGATACCGGATCATTTTAGAAAAGGCGAATATTCCTGTCAACATTCAACGCGGAGTGGCTTTCCAGGCCATACTCGACTGGAAAAATATCGGCGTGGCTCCCACATATGAAGAATGGGATGTATTTTTTGAACTTAGGGATAGCAGCGACAAGGTGGTATGGCAAGTGAAATCATTATTCCGTCCTAAACTTTTTCTACCAGCAAGCAAGAGCGCTACTATAACGGATGAATTAGTAATACCTGCTGATCTGGCAGCGGGAAAATATCGCCTCGAGCTCATTATCAAAGATCCCGCGCAATACCGGCAACCACTTCCGCTCGCAATCGCGGGACGCACCATGCATGGAAGCTATTTGTTAAGGGAAGTGACACTGGCTGATTAAAAATTAACAGGTGCCTTATCATTAAATACCGACCCGCCTAGAGTTGATCATCTTTTTAACTATCCTCATTCACTGCAAGATATTTCATCAGGTATCACTAAAAGTGATCAACTTATCTTTGCACTATGGCAGAAGATCTATCTATCATAACTGGCACTAAGCAGGAACAATACCAGTCGTTAATACCACAGATCAAAGCGCTTTTGGATGGCGAACCCGATCTGATCGCAAACCTCGCCAACACGGTCGCCGCGCTAAAGGAACAGTTTGGGTGGTTTTGGGTAGGGTTTTACCTGGTAAAAAATGATGAACTGGTATTAGGACCGTTCCAGGGACCTGTAGCCTGCACCCGGATCAAAAAAGGGAAGGGAGTTTGTGGGTCAAGCTGGTTGCAAAAGAATACACTGATTGTTCCTGATGTAGAAAAATTCCCTGGGCATATTGCGTGCAGCAGTTTTTCAAAATCGGAAATTGTAGTGCCGGTTTTTCAGCATGGCGAAGTTATTGCAGTACTCGATGTCGATAGTTCGGAATATGATCAATTTGATTCTACCGACCAGGAATACCTGGAACAAATTGTTGGTTTGATCCAATTTTAAATCATGGAGCAAACAGTTTCAATCGTTGTGGAAGGATTGGTTCAAGGTGTGTTCTTCAGACAAACCACCAAAACCAAAGCACTCGAGGCCGGCATTACAGGAGAAGTAAAAAACAGGTCGGATGGTTCGGTACATATCCTTGCCACCGGAACCGAAGAACAAATAAAGCAATTAATTGAATGGTGTCATACGGGACCAAAACATGCAGTCGTCATGCAGGTACATGTTGAAAATATCCCGGTACAAAAATTTAGTGGTTTCAATATCGTAAAAGGTCGTTAACCGGGGTTGACAACTAAAACAGCATTCAGCTGGTTTTACCCATAACTGGTTTAAGATTTTCGAGCATATCCTTTGTCATGGCAGAGAGATCGAACTCTTCCTTCCAACCCCAGTCCCCACGTGCCACGCTATCATCAATACTTTGAGGCCAACTTTCGGCAATCACCTGGCGATAATCGGGTTTATAACTCATGTTAAATCCCGGTATATGCTTTTTGATCTCAGCCGCAATCTCTTTTGGAGAAAAACTCATCGCTGAAATATTGTATGAAGTTCTAATCCCGATCTTGTTTTGCGGTGCCTCCATCAACTCAATGGTCGCCCGGATCGCGTCGGGCATATACATCATGGGCAGGTAAGTGTCCTCCTTTAAAAAACATTCATATTTTTCTTCCTCCAGGGCTTCATGAAATATTTCAACAGCGTAATCGGTTGTACCGCCCCCCGGTGCTGATTTGTAGGAGATCAGTCCTGGGTATCGAAGACTCCTCACATCCACGCCAAACTTCATATGGTAGTAGTTGCACCAGAATTCGCCTGCGTATTTACTGATACCATAAACGGTAATAGGTTCTATGATGGTTTGTTGCGGGCAATTTTTTCTCGGAGAAGTTGGACCAAAAACCGCTATCGAGGACGGCCAGTATACTTTATGCAGTTTTTCCTCCCTGGCAATTTCGAGCACATTGAGCAGTCCCTGCATGTTAAGGTGCCAGGCGAGTCCGGGGTTTTTTTCGCCGGTGGCCGAAAGAATGGCCGCCAGCAGGTATACCTGTGTAATATTTTGACGGATCACCTGTACGTGCAGCATTTCCTTATTCATTACATCAAGACTCACATAGGGGCCCGTGCCCTCCAGCAGTGGATTTTGCTCACGCAGATCTGATGCGATCACATTACTATTTCCATAAATTTTCCGCAGCGCGAGGGTAAGTTCCACTCCTATCTGTCCGCTGGCACCGATCACCAGTATTTTTTCTTTTACCATATAGAGATTGTGGCTCCAAAAGTAAAAGCTAAACCGCAAAAAGCAACACGGCATAACTCCTAACTATCAACTATTTTTGTGGCATGGTTAAAATGTTAGAACCCTTGTTTGCTGATCAATCGTTTGATCAAAAGAGCTTTTTCCTGATTGCCGGTCCCTGTGTTGTGGAAAGCGAGGAACTCGTAATGGAAGTAGCCGACAAAGTATTTGGCATCTGTAAGAAACTGGGCATCCCCTATATCTTTAAAGCGTCGTACCGCAAAGCCAATCGTACCAGTGCCGGCTCTTTTACTGGTATTGGCGATGAGATGGCTCTTTCATTAGTGAGGAAAGTTGGCGAGAAATTCAAACTTCCCACCACATCAGATATTCATGCTCATGAAGAAGCTGCCATGGCGGCCAAATACATTGATATACTACAGATCCCTGCCTTTCTCTGCCGTCAAACTGATCTGCTCATCGCTGCAGGCGAGACAGGAAAGGTCGTAAACGTCAAAAAAGGCCAGTTCCTCAGCGGCCCCGCCATGAAATTTGCCGTGGAAAAAATAAAGTCGACCGGTAATGATAAAATAATTCTTACGGAGCGTGGCACCACATTTGGATACCAGGACCTGGTGGTTGATTTCAGGAATATTCCCTGGATGCAGGAGCAACGGGTACCTGTTGTAATGGACGTCACCCATTCCCTTCAACAACCCAATCAAACATCCGGTGTTACAGGTGGCAATCCCCAATTGATCGGCACGATTGCCAAGGCCGCCGTAGCCACCGGTGCTGATGGACTGTTCATTGAAACACATCCGAACCCCGCGGTAGCTAAAAGTGATGGAGCCAACATGCTAAAGCTTGACCTGCTGGAGGATCTGCTTGTGCAATTGCTGAAGATCAGGAAAGCTGTGACAGCCTGATTTACGAGAACAATCAGCTGAAATTGTTATCAATGATAGATGACAATAAATTGTAAACAGAGGTTGAGTTAGAAAATATCTAAAATGTTCTCAAATGGCATGTTCTTCCTGCCAAAAAATTCTAAAGTTATGGGTAAACTAATCATGTGGAATATCATTACCCTGGATGGTTATTTTGAAGGAGAAAAAAACTGGGAGCTGCCCTTTCATGAAACAGTCTGGGGGCCGGAAATGGAAAGCTTCTGCCTGGAACAACTTGAAACGACCAGCCACCTTTTATTTGGTCGCGTAACTTATGCAGGTATGGCCGATTACTGGAAGTCCGAGGAAGGAAGGATTGCGGACTACATGAATCAATTACCTAAAGTAGTATGCTCGACAACACTAACTTCGGTCGACTGGAATAATTCCACGTTGGTAAAGCAGGATATTGCCGGAGAAGTAAATAAGCTAAAACAAAGTAGCGAAAAAGATGTGTATGTGTTTGGTAGTGCGATCCTCAGTGAGACCCTGATCAGAGAAAATCTCATTGATGAATACCGGATTGGTATTGCTCCTGTCATAGCCGGAAAGGGAAGGTATTTGTTCGCCAATGGACTTCCTGAAACCAATCTTCACCTGGTGTCCGCCATTCCTTTACAGACCGGCGGAGTTATACATCGGTATGTGCCATTAAGAAACTGAAATACCCGTCCGACTTAACCGGAATTAAAATCTCCCTTAATTTATTTGATTATCGCAAATCTACCACTTCCACGCCAGGGTACTTGCTTTTGTCAAATACAAACTGGTTGTCCGCAATCGGCGTGTTGGTTTTCATGCTGCTCACTGTGTAGGTGTATCGGTTTCCACCGTTCTCTAACACCTTAGTGCTGTAAATAGTTTTTGCAGCCTTATCTACCTGCACGTACACTTTATGGAATGCTTTGCTTTTATCTGTAGGCGTCATTTCGATTTCCTGAAGCGTTTTACCGCCTATTTTCTTTTCGCCATTGAGCAGGTATAGAAAATCATTATCGTAAAAATTAGTAAAAAGTTTTTGAGGGGTCAATCCATTGCCGGACTCATCCACGTTATTAACCGTTACTTCATTGGCGCTTTTATCGTAGTTCCAGATCGTCTTGCCATCGCTGAATATTTCCTGACCACCGAAACTAACACGGTATTTATTGCCCTTCATTTTCACAGTCCCGGTTTTAGTGGAAAGAGCTTTGCCTGATCCATTCTCAACCTTATATGCAAACCCGGCTTCCACGGTGGTAAAAGTTTTGAATTTTGCGCTCACAGCATCCAATACCACTTTGGCCTGAGGATCACTTTTCGTTTGGGCCATCAAGACCGATCCGCTGAGTAATAAAGCCATTATAACGTATAACTTCCGCATGATTGTTAATTTTAATGTAAAGAATACCCCTGTTTTCATAGGGTTGCAAAATTAGTGATTAGCTTATAGACTGTCAATGACCGTACCGGGTTGCAGGGAATTTATTTTTCTTAACAGGTTAATAACCTAAGGTATCAAGATGTTGTTGCAGATCATGCTCGGTTTTAATAAGTACCTCGCGGGCTTTACTACCCTGGTTGGTGCCTACAACTCCTGCCGCTTCCAGTTGGTCCATAAGCCGGCCAGCACGGTTATAGCCCAGTTTCATTCTGCGTTGCAGCAGCGAAGTGGATCCGCTCTGGGTTTGTACGATGAGCCGGGCAGCAGTTTCAAATAATTCATCGCGATCGGCCAGGTCAAATTCTTTGCCCTCCAATTCTTTTTCATCCACATATTCCGGCAGCAAAAAAACTTCGGGATATCCTTCCTGGTAGCCGATAAAATCGGTGATGCGGTCCACTTCGGGAGTATCAACGAATGCACATTGCAGGCGAACGATCTCACCATTATAACTGATAAGCATATCACCCTTCCCGATCAACTGCTCGGCACCACCCGCATCGAGGATGGTACGGCTGTCAATCTTACTGCTCACCTTAAAAGCGATACGTGCGGGGAAGTTGGCTTTAATAGTACCAGTAATGATATTAACAGATGGTCTTTGTGTAGCTATAATCAAATGGATGCCAACTGCACGGGCCAGTTGAGCAAGCCTCGCTATCGGCATCTCGATCTCTTTGCCCGCTGTCATGATCAGGTCGGCAAACTCATCAATGACCAGCACAATAAATGGTAAAAACTGGTGTCCCTTCTGGGGATTTAATTTTCGTGCTATGAATTTTGTGTTGTATTCTTTTATGTTCCGGCAACCCGCTTCTTTCAACAGGTCATAACGGTTGTCCATTTCAATACAAAGTGCATTGAGGGTGTTGATCACCTTTTTCGTGTCCGTTATGATCGCGTCTTCCTCGTTGGGCAGGCGTGCCAGGAAATGATTGACTATAGTGCTGTAAACACTAAGTTCGACTTTCTTCGGATCAACCAGCACAAACTTGAGCTGCGAGGGGTGCTTCGAATATAACAGTGAAACCAATATGGCATTTACACCCACCGATTTACCCTGACCCGTAGCACCGGCCATCAACAGGTGAGGCATGCTGGCCAGGTCAACAATAAAGTTTTCGTTGTTGATTTTTTTGCCAATTGCTATTGGAAGTGAGAAATTATTCTGCCTGAATTTTTCGGATTCAAGCAGTGTTTTCATGCTTACAATGGTCTTTTTCGCGTTTGGTACTTCGATACCAATGGTTCCCTTACCTGGTATCGGAGCAATGATACGTATCCCCAGTGCTGCAAGACTCAGGGCAATATCATCTTCCAGGTTTTTAATTCTGGAAATGCGCACACCGGCAGCAGGAACGATCTCATATAAAGTAACTGTTGGGCCTACCGTCGCGCTGATCTTCTGGATTTCGATCGAATAATTGCGAAGCGTCGCGATAATCTGGTTTTTATTAGTCTCCAGTTCGGCCGGATCCTGTACGATACGCTCACTTCCATGTGTCTCCAACAGGTCGAGGCCGGGGTATTTATAATCTTTTAATGCCAGCTTAGGATCGTAAGGCTCGAGGTGTTCAATGACCGCCTGTGGTGTTTCCACTTCTACTTCGGGCTCATCCGTTTTAATTTCAAGCTGCAGATCAGAAACCGGAATTTCGCGGAGAGGTTTTTCGGCAACGGGGTTCGTCATGTCCACTTTGCCATCCTCCGCCTTTTCATTGAAATCCTCATGCTGGTGAAGCAGGTCGTTGACCATTTCCTTTTCCGGGCTGTATTCTTCCATTTCAACTTCCTCTTCCTTCTCGACTAGTTCCATCGGTATACCGGGCGAATTGTCGTTGATATCAAAGGCCACCATGCCTGCCTCGCCTTTGAGGCTATTACCTTTCCCATTCTTTTGCTGTTCGGTGTAGAGGTCGTTTACTGTTTTGCCACCTATTAGGACAGTATCTGTTCCTTCGTTTGCAGCGACTACAGGTTCGAGGCCTTCAGGCATTACCTGTTTTTGATTGCGCGCCGGCACATTAAAAGAGGGATTAAATTGCCAGATGATATAGGCGAATGCAACAACGAGTAAAATAGCAGCGGTACCGACATTGCCGAAGATGCCGATCAGCCATTTGCTGATCACAATACCCCCGCCTCCGCCATAGGGAAATTCACTTCCACGCAATACAAAAGCCAGCGAAACGGATAGAACCAGCAAGCCGATCGTGACATATTTCAGGTTTCTCCAGATGGAAAAAACTTTCCTGTTAACCAGCAGATTGATACCCACCACAAAGAAAAAAGTGCAAATAAGCAGTGAAGCCACACCAAAACCTTTGTAAACAAAAAAATGTGAGACCACGGCGCCAAGCCTTCCCAGCAGGTTTTGAACCTTCACTTCGTTGTTGAATAAAAGGCCCCCGACAGAAACCTTATCAAAATCTTCTTTCCAGGTAAAAAAGTAGGAGATAAATGCGATAAATAAAAAAATCGAGATCAGGAGGAATATTGCTCCAGTTATTTTCCAGGTCCGCTCGTCGCGGGCAAGTTGCTTGAGATCGATCTTTTCCTCTTTTTCCGGCTTGAAAGATTTTGTATCTGCTTTTCTAGGTTCGGCTTTTGGTTTTTTCCCGCTTGTCTTTTTCTGCTTATTGGCCATGCTGACAAAGATAATATAGTTTGTAGTTTTAGGACAGGGTCTATTCGGGGTATAAAACCGCTATCCCGAGTGGTTTTTCCATAGAAATTTACCGGAAAGTGGTATGGGGAAGATGCCTAAAACCGGTCGCTGCGGCTTAATTTTGGAAAATCATTACCAACGACTGCGTTATGGGCATGTATCGCTATTTTCCAATATTCTTCCTGTTATTGTTTTTGGGGAAAAGTCTGCCGGCTCAATTGGTAGCGGAAAAAGACAATGATACACCTTCTTCCATGATCATCGATCTTAGTAAGCTAACCTTTTCACAGTCGATTCGCAACAATATTGAAACAGCCTATATTTCACCGGATGTAGAATTAGCGGAAATTTATGATACCCTGCAATTTAACCGGGGGCTCATTCATCGGAATTTTATTCCAAAATCACATATTACCCAAAAAGCGATCATCCGTTTCGCCGTCCGCAATACCACGGACACTGCCTACCAGGCCTGGCTATTCCCTGGTTTTTATTTTTGGGATGTTGTTCTATATAGGGAAGTAAAAGGCAAACCTGAAAAGGTACCATCTGTATCGCCTAAAAAACCGCGGGAGATCAGTTACCGCTTGTTGTCGACGCCAGCCCAAACTACGGAAACATATATTGCAGAACTAAGTTTTGTAAGAACCCATCTCAACCGCATCAGGCCATCACTGATCCACCCCGGTTATCTCGGTTCATTTGTACAGGACCTCGACAGCTCGAATATGGAATCGAAGATCGTGACCTACCTGTTTTGTGGGCTGTTGCTGATGATGATCCTTTTTTCTTTAGCCAGTTTTTTCC
>JAEYVW010000179.1 GCA_023429365.1 Bacteroidota bacterium | reverse complement strand
GAACCCGATATTGATAAAGGCATACGCGACTATGTTCAGCAAAACAAACTGGATCTGCTTATCATCATTCCTAAAAAACATGGTCTAATCGATAAGATCTTTCATCATAGCCATTCGAAAGACCTGGTCCTGCACGCGCCCTTACCAATTCTATCTTTACATGAATAATACATTCATCATCTATGAATAATTATATAAAAAAATTCAGTGAAATAAGTATAGGTGACCTGGCAGCCGTGGGTGGAAAAAATGCCTCCCTGGGAGAAATGTATTCAAAACTTTCTTCCAGGGGAATCGTTGTTCCAAATGGTTTCGCGGTGACAGCGTTCGCCTTTGAAGAATTCCTGGCACACAATGCGGTGTCAGAAAAACTTCGCGACCTGCTGGCAACACTTGACCGGGAAAATTATTCGAACCTCACCACCATTGGCAAAACCGCCAGAACGATCTTACTCGAATCCAAACTGCCTGAACCATTACAGGAGGCGATCATCGCGGCATACAGGGACCTGTGTGGCAAAGATGATGATGAAATGGCTGTTCGTAGCAGCGCAACCGCGGAAGATCTGCCAAATGCAAGCTTTGCCGGCCAACACGAATCCTACCTAAATATCAAAGGTGAAAAAGCTTTGCTTGAAGCTGTAAAAAAATGTTTTGCCTCGCTTTATACCGACCGGGCCATTAAATACCGGGAAGACAATGGTTTTGCCCACGAAAAAGTTGCCCTGTCAGTCGGTGTCCAAAAAATGGTCCGGTCCGACAAAGCTTCTTCCGGCGTGGTCTTTACCCTCGAACCCGAATCCGGCTTTCGCGATATTGTACATATCAGTGGCGTATGGGGCCTGGGAGAAAACATTGTACAGGGTACTGTAACCCCGGATGAATTTTATGTTTTCAAACCGACTTTAAAAAAGGGTAAAAATCCAATCATACAAAAGAAACTGGGTGGAAAAGAAAAAACAATGATCTACAGTTATGATGGAGACAGCCCGGTAAAAAATATACCAACTGAAAAAGAAAAAAGAGAACAATTTGTACTTACCGACGACGAGATCATAGAAATTGCCCGATGGGCCATTATTACAGAAGATCATTACCAGAAAGCCATGGACATTGAATGGGCTAAAGATGGAAACACCGGTGAGATCTTTATTATACAGGCCAGACCCGAAACCGTGCACTCGCAAAAAAATCCTTTGATCGTTAAGGAATATCACCTAGTTAAAAAAGGAACCAGGTTGGCGGAAGGCAACGCGATCGGATCGAGGATCGCCACTGGTGTCGCCAGGATACTAAACTCCCCTGCCGAGGCTCACAAACTAAATCCCGGTGAAATTGTGGTCACTGATCTTACGAGTCCGGACTGGGATCCCATTCTAAAGAAAGCCGCGGCGATCATTACAAATAAAGGTGGCCGGACCAGTCATGCCTCGATCGTGGCCAGGGAACTGGATGTTCCCGCCGTGGTTGGTTGTGGCAATGCAACTGAAAAAATAACTGATGGGCAAATGATCACGGCTTCCTGCTGCGAGGGTAAAACCGGCTTTATCTATGATGGAAAGCTGGAGTTTACAGAAACCAAACTGGATCTCTCGAAAACATCTAAGCCGCGAAACACAGAAGTGATGCTGATTGCGGGAGATCCTGATAAAGCATTTAAATTGTCTTTCTTCCCCAATGATGGCGTGGGCCTGATGCGTATGGAATTTATTATCACCCATACTGTACAGATCCACCCGATGGCGCTGGTTAATTTTCATGAGCTAAAAGATGAGGCCGCTAAGCAGAAGATAGAAGAGATCACGCACCATTACCCTGATAAGCAAAAATATTTTATTGACAAACTTGCTGAAGGTGTCGCGACTATTGCAGCTGCTTTTTATCCAAAAGATGTGATCGTCAGGATGAGCGACTTCAAAACCAATGAGTATGCAAATCTAATCGGGGGAAAACAATTTGAGCCCTCAGAAGAAAATCCAATGCTTGGATTCCGCGGCGCATCACGTTACTACAGCGAACTCTATCAACCGGGGTTCAGCCTCGAATGTAAGGCGATTCTGAAAGTGAGAGAAGAAATGGGTCTGGACAATATTAAAGTGATGATCCCATTTTGCAGAACAATCGAAGAGGGTAAGAAAGTACTCGCCGCCATGAAGAATGCAGGTCTTGAGCAGGGTGTCAACGGTCTTGAAGTGTATGTAATGGCGGAGATCCCGGCCAATGTGGTACTCGCTTCCCAATTTGCCCAGGTTTTCGATGGATTCTCAATCGGTTCCAACGACCTGACACAATTGCTCCTTGGCATCGACAGGGACTCCGCTATCATCAGTGCGCTTTTCGACGAACAAAACGAAGCGGTAAAAGAAATGATCGCCACTATGATCCGGAAGGCAAAACAGGCTGGTGTCAAAATTGGATTATGCGGCCAGGCCCCCAGCGATATCCCGGAGTTTGCAAAATTCCTCGTGGAACAGGGTATCGATAGCATCTCATTTAACCCCGATGCATTAATGCGGGGTATTGAAAATATCTGCCAGGCAGAGCAAACTCTTTTGCGAAAAGCCGAACCGGTAGGTAATTAGCTTTAAGGGCCGGGCATTTTGAATGTAATCGAAATGCCCGACCCTATTTTCCTTCACTTTGTTTTATAAAAAAAACCCGCTGCTTTGCTTTTCGCAGCGGGATCAAAAACCACACAGTAGGTGGTCTATTTTACAGCGATTTGTTTCGCTGAAATCTTTTTCAGGTTTTCATTGCAGGGCAGGTTAATTTTTAACACGCCATCTTCATACTTAGCGTCGATTTTCTCCATGTTGACTTCGTCGGGCAGGGTAAAGCTGCGGCTGAAAGAAGAATAGTTGTACTCTTTGCGGGTAAACTTCTCGTCTTTTTCTTCTTTGCTTTCACTTGTTTCACTGCTGATGGTAAGCAGGTTCCCGTCGATATCAATGTTGAAATCGGATTTTTTCTTACCAGGTGCTGCCAGTGACAAAACATATCCGTCTTTGTTTTCAGCAATGTTGACGGCGGGCACATTCATTACCCGGCCGAAAGACGAATTATCAAACCATTCATTCCATGGTTTAAAAAAATCACTAAACAGGGAAGGCATCTTTTCCGATAACCTGGTTAGTTCCTGGGTTCCCATAAGACCTCCTTTTTTAGGTTTAAAAAAATGTTTGTTTCATATCAAATGTACTACCTGAAACAAGCCCTGTCCGAGGATTTGCGTCAACTGCACACATGAGATTTATCAGGGATTCAAAGCATTTCTTAAGAACTTAACTTTGCTGACACAAGCACCCCAAACCTTATCCTGAGACGAAACATTTATTGATAAAGTTTAAAACTGAGGCTATGGAAAGCAGGATGACACTTCGGAAAAATCAGACTTTTGCAGATATGCTTTCTCTTCACAAAGTACAAGGAGACAAAGTTGCGCTGCTCATCGACAACAACGGTCTCTCGAGGGCGGAAGGGAAGATAAAGACGATGCGAAACGATGTTGCACAACCGTATATTGAACTGGACAACGAGCAGCATATCGAGCTCGATACCATCGTGGCGGTAAATGGGATATTCGCGGATCCTTATTCTGAATGTTGAGGGAATGAAAATAGACTTATTAATGATGTTCTCATACGCGTCCGATTTAGCCAATCTATGCAATTACAGCTAGGGGAATGCCATAAAATCTTTCAATACCCTATCGCCTGTAAAAACGCAGACTTTTTTCTTTTGGAAACATCCAGCGTACTACCATTTCTCATGACAACCTGCCCGCCCTCTCCCCGGATATACCTGTCAACATAAAATTTATTTACGATAGTCGAATAGTGTATACGAATGAATATATCTGCTGGCAACAATTCCTCGAAATCCTTTAAAGTGCGGCTTACCAAAAACTTTTTATTAGTTGAAAGATAAATATTGGAATAGTTATCACTCGCCTCGAGGTAAATTATGTCTTCTATAGCGATGAACTGAAGTCCATCACTTGTTGGGATGGTCAGTAGTTTCGTTTGCTTTTTTTGCAAATGTGCGATTAGCAGGTCCAGTTGCGCAGAAGAGGAGGTTTGATCCTTTTTCGCTTCAGCCCTGGCAACTGCCGATTTTAGCTCTTCGATTTCAACCGGTTTTACCAGGTAGTCCAGGGCACAACTTCTTATCGCCTTCACGGCGTAGTGATCGTAAGCTGTAACAAAGATGAGTTCAAAGTTTCTGTAACCTAATTGTTGTAACATCACAAAACCATTCATCTGCGGCATTTCGATATCCAGGAAAACCAGGTCAGGTTTCTCCTGGTCAATAATGCTTATCGCCTCTTCCGGATTATCACAACAGGCAATGATCTGAACCTGTTTGCAATGATTGGAAATTTTCTCTCTCAATGAGCTCAGGTTACTCTCATCATCATCTACCAATACTGTTCTCAGCATGTTCTATTTTTATGACTTTGATCCATTAATTCTTATGACGGCTTTTGTTCCAGCGGGTATGCCGCCGTTTTCCAGGTCCGCAATGACAAGGTCATCATCTATCCCATTCTGGTTATGCAGATGAATGCGCTCCCGGGTGATGGCGATGCCATAAGACTGGTACTCAGGTTTGTTTCTTGCTTTAAACTCGGCTGCCCGTAATCTGCCAATACCATTGTCAGTTATGGAATAGACAATGCTTTCATCGCTGAGACTGATCTCCAGTTGGAGCCGCCTGTCCTTTTCCCTTTTGTTCAATAACCCGTGATGAATTGCATTTTCCAGGAAGGGCTGGACAATTAACGGCGGGACTTTAAAATCGCCATGAAATAATACCGGTTCAACACTTATCTCGTATTCAAACTTGTTATTGCAGCGAAACTTTTCCATTTCCAGGTACAACCGGATTGTCTCCAAATCGGTTTGAAATGGCACCAGGTTATTCTTTGAGCTATCTAATACCGATCTGATCAATTTGGCAAAACGGGCAAGATAAGATGTAGCCTTGTCGGCCTGGTTAGTCTGGATAAGGTTATCAATGGCACTCAAACAATTAAAGATAAAATGGGGATTCATCTGTGCCCTAAGCGCCTGCATTTCCAGCTCCATCGCCTTTCGCTTCAGGCCTGACTGTTCATGTATATAGCGAAGCTTGTCATGCTTTCTTCTCAGCATGATATTTCTTACAATCAATCCCAGTATCAAAAGCAGGGCAATACTCCCGGTTATCAGCCAGTTCCTGAATTGTGCCTGCTTTTGTAGTTCCTTTTGATTCAGTGCCAGCTGCCGATCACCAAGCTCCTTATCTTTTTTCAAAAGCCTGATCTTAGTTTCAGCTTCAGATGCCGCCAGGTAGAGTGCGGTTCTACCCGCGTATTGCACTGTTTCCATTGAATCCCTAATTGCCACGAACTGTTTAAAATAATAATAGGCGCTATCAGCTTTTCCAAGACGGTCATAGACCGACGCCGTCAAGTCGTATGCATTTTTCTGAAACTCTTTATTATGTGCCGTACTGGCAACCCGGTTTAACTCCTTTGCGTATCCAAGAGCCGCCTGCAAATCTGATTTACCCAGGTAAGCCTTTGCAAGCACCAGCAAATTTGTCATCAGGGGGAGAACATCATTGTTCTTTCTTAACTGCGATAACCGGGGCTGAACCTGAAATATTAAACTATCATATTGTTTCGCTGCCAACTGCAATTCCGTGGAAAAGCCGTATGCAAAAGCAGCAAATTTTTTTCTAACCGTAGAATCGTTTGTATACAAACTAATATCGTCCCGGTATTTTTGCTGGTACCAGGCTACAGAATCATATTGTTTCAACACCAGGTGAGCATACGCCATATCTTCAGTATGCGGCCAAATTAGAGCAGAAGGGCATTTATACTCGAATGCCTGGTAGTAATATTGCAATGCTTTGGATGGATCACCAACCCTGTTGAATGCTCTTCCGATAAATGCCAGAGAATAACACATGAGTATCGTATCATTAAATTGCCGTCCTGTTTCTACAGCTTCAATTAGATTCTCGAAGGACTTCCAATATTCACCGGTTTTTGAATAATTGAAACCTGCTGCATACCTGGCCCAACCAAGTGATAATTGATCGCCTGTCTTCGTTGCATATGACATTGCCTGGCTGACCGCGTCGGTTGCCTCTTCATATTTACCGGCAATGGTTAATGAAAAAGCGAGATTATACCAGGCCAGGGGAAGCGGTCTAGCATCTGTCTCATTCTTCAACACTTCAATGGCCATTCTCGCATTCCGCTCCATTATATCAGGATGCCCTAATAGCCGGCCTTCTACACCGCCCTCGATGACGAGGGCTTCTGCCATACCGTTGAAATCATTAATAACGCTTGCTTCCTGGTATGCGAGACGTGCATATTTCAGCGCAGAGTCGGAATGGATCCAGTTGTTGTAAAACTGCCAGCCCAGTGCGTTCAGGCTCTTGACGGTTTCGGGGGCAGCACCTGTGTTGAGATTTTCCCGGATGCTGTCTATCTCATGAGTTTGCGTTTGCGCGGAAAGTGCAAGCAGTACAAAGAAGATAAACAGCTGGCAACGCATAACATAGTTTTAGTTAAGCAGCATCTATTAAAATTACTTCATTTTCCAACAACAGTGATTGCAGTTGTGATTGACGGGTTTATAGATTCATAGTCATTTATTTACCAGATTTAATTCGGGTATATCTTGATACACTCCTTTGTATTTCTTTACCGTCAACCGTGCGATGCCACTCTTCATCATAATTGTCCACATCAATAAATTTAATGTTGCGTAAAACTTTTACAATTACTCCAGGCGATGGCTCAAACTCCCCTTCATAATTCAGTATCCTGGTTGTTGAATTGTAATTGCCCTCGCATCTCATATACCCCGTGCCCCAGTGATTC
>JAEYVW010000140.1 GCA_023429365.1 Bacteroidota bacterium | reverse complement strand
CATTGGTGTTTTGGATAAAGGCGGGTACAAGGGATTTTACAGTTTTGAGTGGGAGAAGATGTGGCATCCTGAAATTGCGGAGCCGGAAATCGCGCTGGCTGATTATCCCAGGGTGATGAAGGAGTTTTGGAAAAAGTAATTGGGGTAGAATTATAGAGCCTGGGTTGCGTGAATAAAAAAACTTTTTTAGCCCGTGATTTACCCATGGTGTTCTCATGAATTTGGGTTACTAGATGTCAGAAGCTTTAAGTGTCTGACATGGTAAGGAAACCAGCCTCGATTAAATACCGCTTCAAGTCCGTGTTTTGCTCATTGTTTCTCCCGAATTTGAGTTACTATTTGTCGGAAGCATTAAGTATCTGACCGGCATTTGCCTTGAATATGGTAAAATAACCCGGATTGCCTAAATTGGCTTTTTGATCAAACCGTACGAAAATGCCCGGCGATCCCCATATTATCAATAAATCAAAAAGTAATAACACCTACGATGCCATCGTTGTCGGCTCCGGCATCAGCGGCGGTTGGGCCGCTAAAGAACTTTGTGAAAAAGGATTAAAAGTCCTTCTGCTTGATCGTGGCCGCCACCTTGATCACGGTAATTATCCCACGGCTACCATGCAGACCTGGGAATTCCCTCACCGGCTTAATTTAACCCAGGAAGACAGGAAGAAAAATTTTGTTCAAAGCCGTCACTACTCTTTTAGGGAAGACAACAAGCACTTTTACATCAATGACCAGGAGAACCCTTATGAGGAGCGCAAGCGATTTGACTGGATAAGAGGCGATATTGTCGGCGGACGATCTCTTTTATGGGCGAGGGCATGCTATCGCTGGAGCGACCTGGATTTTGAAGCTAATATTCGTGATGGTCATGGTGTGGACTGGCCAATCAGGTATAAAGACATTTCGCCCTGGTACGATTATGTGGAATCCTTTATAGGCGTCAGCGGTAATCGTGATGGTATCGGTGTGGTGCCGGATGGCATTTTTCAACCGCCTTTTGAAATGAATGTCGTGGAGAAGCATTTCAAGCAACAGGTAGAGAAAAATTATGGCGATCGCTATGTGATTATGGGTCGCACTGCTAACCTTACACAGCCGGTTAAAGGACGCGGACAATGCCAGGCAAGAAATCTTTGTCACCGTGGTTGCCCTTATGGCGCCTATTTCAGCACTAATGCCAGTACTATCCCTGCAGCATATGCCACGGGAAACCTCGAGGTTAGACCGCATTCACTTGTAAACAGGGTTTTGTATGATGAACAAAAACAGAAAGCCACGGGTGTTGAGATCATTGATATAAATACAAAACAAACGGAAGAGTTTTATGCCCGACTGATTTTCCTGAACGCTTCAACCGTGGCGACAGCGTTTATCCTGCTTAACTCAACTTCTTCCCGTTTCCCAAATGGATTAGGTAACGGAAGCGACCAGGTGGGTCGTAACCTGATGGACCATCATAAAGGGATTTCTGTCGTTGCAGATGTAGATGGGTTTGAAGACAGCTATTATTATGGTCGCAGACCCGCGCCGTTCTATATTCCCCGATTCCGGAATGTTACTGATAAACAGGACACTTTTCTACGAGGCTATCATTTTGGGGGTAGTGCATATCGGCCCAGGCGTGCGGGGGAAGCCAAACTTGGTGAAGCGCTGAAAGAATCGTTATCTGTGCCTGGTAGCTGGCAGGTCGGTCTTTATGCCTTTGGCGAATGCCTGCCTTACTCTGACAACAGAATTACACTCAACAAGGATAAAAAAGATCAGTGGGGGCGGCCGCTACTAGTCATTGACTGCGAATTCCGCGACAATGAAAAGACCATGCATGAGGATATGAAGGCAACCGGTGCTGAGCTTTTGGAAAAAGCCGGGTACAAGAATATCAGGGTTTCTGCGAGTATCTCGTTTCCAGGAAATGCCAATCATGAAATGGGTATCGCCAGGATGGGACATGATCCCAAAACATCAGTTTTGAATAAATACAACCAGATGCATGAAGTGCCTAATGTATTTATCAGCGATGGTTCCTGCATGACCTCAGGATCCTGCGTCAATCCTTCACTCACTTATATGGCTCTTACAGCAAGGGCATGCGATTATGCGGTAAAGGAACTTAAGAAAAATAATATCTGATACGCGCTATTGCTGGGAATTATTGGCTTCAGTTCCATCATCGCCATTCACGTTGACGGTGTGCCTGAAACCGATGGGCTGAAAGGGAAGGTTGGTTTTAGGGTCATCATCGTCATAATCTTCCCATTCCGTGATATCTTCCAGCAAGTCTTTTACATGCTGATAGATCGATGTGGTAAGTAGTTCAGATGGTCTTAGGATTTCAAGACTGAGAGGCCTCTTGGGTTCACCATAACCTTCGATATGGGGACTAACCAGCATCACCATAATCTTTCCATTGAAGAGTTGCTGGTAGATCAGTGATCCGTTATTTTTAACCATGATGCGCTTTACGTCGGTGTCATCCACATTCTCGGCAATACCACTGCTGCTGCGGCCAAGATCAAGAACAACAGCCTCCAGATTTTCAATATTGCTTTTTTCTGTCACTGATGCCTTCAACCCGGTTTGCTGCACAATATCACGAAGGGTATCCCCGACAAATTGCCTGGTTTTATCATTCCATTCCTGACGGTAGTTGATCGTATTTTCCAAAACCCGCTTATAGGCGTTTACTTTTTCATGTAGTTTGGCAATATCCACGTTCATAATTCTAAATAATTTAATTCAGCTACACGGTAGCGTTATAGGTTGATTTGTTCGCCGGGTAAAGCATCATCAGAAAGACAAGCAAAGCGCCTACACATTCGAGCAGTTCAGCTCTTTTGCCATCGGGGATCAGTGATGTTGCAATAAAGACGATTAAAAAACCGATCACCTGGTACCATTGTGGTACTGGTATACCCCAGCGGTCAATCAATTGCTTGCCGGCCCGGTGCCATCGATATAATAAAGGAACAACAACCAGGTAAATGCCCATCACACTTACCAGGACAATGGAGAATAGAAGTTTGTTCAGTTTTACGCCACCAACAACAAGGTTATGCAGGTTGGTCTCCTGCTGTGCATTGTTTTTCTGAAAATACTCTGGTGTTTCAATGCCGATCACACGCTGACCCCAGGAAATTTCTTCACCGGCTGCAAAAAATAAAAACAAGGCCAGGAAAAAAGTGATGAAGAGAAACCAACTGCTTTTCTGCCGGAATAATTTTAAAAAACGACGAAAACACACGATTGAACCGCCCAGTAAACCCAGCACGGTGATCCATTCAACCAGCCCGTCTTCTTTTACATACTCGTCAAACTGCGGTTTGTCGGTATAAAAAAATATAAATCCCAGGGCAAGGAGTATAATTCCAGCCACGAGGATGATCCATTCCAGAGAAGTAAGTCTTTGCTTTACCATAGTATTTCGACTTAAACAATAAAATGCAAAATTAAACCTGCTGCGAAGTTGCGGTAAAATAAATTATAAACGCAAAAATGGCATGACGGCCGATATACTTAAATCGATTACATTTAATGATAAAACCACCATGATGAAAAAAGTTCCCTTACTAATTATCGTTTTCTTATGTACCATAGCCGTCACACATGCGCAGAAAACTTATATCTGGTGTGGCGTTTTGATTGACGGCATTTCGGATGCCCCGCTTAAAAATCGAACTATTGTGGTGGAGAATGACAGGATCATTGCAGTTGAAAACGGTTTTACAAAGCCAGCTGTGAATGACAAACTGGTTGACCTGAAAACAAAAACGGTTACCCCCGGCTGGATCGATATGCATGTTCATCTCGAATCAGAGACCCGTAAAGGCAATACAGCCGACCGGTTTATACTGAATCCGCCCGATTTCGCTTTCGAGTCGGTACGATATGCAAATATTACCCTGATGGCCGGTTTTACCACTGTGCGCGACCTGGGCGGTTCAGGTGTAAATGTGTCATTACGTAATGCGATCAATAGAAATTCAATTAAGGGGCCGAGGATTTTTACAGCAGGGAAGTCTATCGCCACGACCGGCGGTCATGCAGATCCGACCAATGCCTATCGGAAAGACCTGGCAGGCGATCCGGGACCGAAGGAGGGTGTCATTAATGGTGAAGCAGATGCTTACCAGGCAGTGAGGCAGCGCTATAAAGAAGGCTCGGATCTTATAAAAATAACCGCCACGGGTGGTGTTCTCAGCCAGGCAAAAGATGGTGCGAACGCGCAATTTACCGAAGCCGAGATCAGGGCCATCGTAACGGCAGCAAAGGATTACGGTTTTAAGGTTGCAGCCCATGCCCATGGCGCTGAGGGTCTAAAAAGAGCCGTACGAGCCGGAGTAAGCTCCATCGAACACGGCACTTTCATGGATGATGAAGCCATCAGCCTGATGAAGCAACACGGTACCTGGTATGTGCCGACTATCATTGCAGGAAAATCAACTGCAGATAGCGCAAAGATTCCAGGGTACTATACAGAAATTGTAACACCCAAAGCCCTGGCTACGGGGCCACAGATACAATCTACTTTTGCCAAAGCCCATAAAGAAGGTGTAAAAATCGCTTTCGGTACAGATGCAGGTGTTTTCAGGCATGGTATGAACTGGCTGGAATTCGGCTATATGATCGAAGCAGGGATGAAACCCATGGATGCCATCAAAGCGGCGACAATTAATGCTGCCGAATTATTGGGCGAGCGGGATAGATTGGGTAGTATTCAGCCCGGCAAACTGGCCGATATCGTAGCCGTTGATGGTGACCCATTAAAGGATCCAAAAGTTTTTGGAAGGGTGGTGTTTGTGATGAAGGGAGGAGTGGTGTTTAAAGGGATTGAGCATTAGGAATTAGTAATTTGGTACGAGAGTCTGGTGACGCTAGTGTTAAGTCTTGAAACTTTATGGAGCCATCTCGGTGGAGGAGTTTTTTTGATTTATCAAACTACCAAATATTGATAGGGCATTCCATCTTTGATGCGTCGGCATTTTTCTGATTCCAGAAACCTGTATACGACAATGTCATTTCAAACCCTCCGCGGTACATCGATGCCGTTTTGAGTTTGCTTGTATTCACGTCATAACTGAATCCCATACTCAGCCGGTTGGAGTTTAGTTTCACGACAGGTATCAATGCATCTTTTGCACGGTAATCTGCCCCGCCTGATAATGAAAACCTGGCGTCGTCCCCATCCGGATCAAAATTGTGCGTGTAGATAAACCC
>JAEYVW010000222.1 GCA_023429365.1 Bacteroidota bacterium | reverse complement strand
TGGCCCATTGCAGAAGGTTATCCATTAATCCCACCGTATAGTTAAGATCATTTTTTATATCGGGTACCAGTTCTTTTATTTCTTCAGCCGGCATATCCTGCTTCTGGATATCTTCAAACAGGTTACGCAGCGCATACATGGGAGCCTTAAGGTCGTGTGCGATGACGGAAAATAGCTTATCCTTTAATGAATTGAGCTGGTCCAGTTCCTCCGCCTGTTTTTGTATCTCTTCATTATTTCTTTTAAGCACCTCATTGTTGGCCTGCATACTAACCTGGTAGTTCGTGTTCTCCTTTTTGATAAGATACAGCCCGTAAAAAATATATATGATCATCAGCACCTGATTCACCAGGTAACCGAGGAAATTTATTTCTTCCAAGTGATAGCGATATTTTTTTAATACCACAACGAGTATAAAATAACTGACCATTGAAAAACTGATCGAAAATGTCATATATCCTATATCCCGGATAAAGAAAACGGCCAGGATACCGTATAAAATAAAGGACAGCTCGATGCCGAAATTTATACCGTTGATATAACAGAAGCAGGTAAAGAGCGGGTAGAAAATAAAATACACCAGCAATGCTTCCTGGAACCTGTGACGACTGTTGAGGAAAAGCACCACTCCACTCAGGAACGGCGGCATACATGCGAGTAACCAGCCCGAGACAGGAATATTACCCGGCTGTAAAATACCCAACAGCGGTACGATAGCACCGAAAATGAGTTGAAAGAAATTCAGGTAGTTGAAAATGCCCAGTCTGCTGCGGTCATAATCGTTCATGCCGGGGGTAACACCGGTTCTTTTGACCCTACGCAATGCAGCAAGTAAAACCCTGGCTTTTAAATTCAGAAAATTAACCAGCCTGGAATAGCCGGTTTTAAAGTTCTCACGACGTGGCCGCAATATTTGGTAAAGATGGGTCATAAGGAGGACGCCAGGCTTTCAATGGTTGGGTTTGTCAAACAAAATAATAATTATTTCGGTAATTACTAATCTCTTACGACAGAAATTTCACGACTGGCGGAGCGATTTCCACGATAAAAAAAGCGCGAATTCACGCAGACTTTCCGGGAGCTGAACATGATGTATATTTCTAACGGCTTTATTCTTAACAACTTTCGGTGGTTATCAACAGCATAATATTAACAAACCGCGAATACTTTCCCCCCATGTTTCTTTGTTTTAATACCATTAATAGTGCCTTGCGGGCGCAGGCATGTATTTTGTCATTTCGACTTAAACTTCCTGGTATGAATTGGGTTGACCTGGTTTTGATTTTTATTTTCCTGTTAACTGTCCTGGGAGGAATAAGCCGGGGATTCCTGTATGGCTCACTTGACCTCTTCGGTTGGGTAGGCAGTTTTGTTTTGGCTTATGTCTTTTATAGCTATACGGCTGTCGGCCTGGCCAGGGTGGGAAACCTTGGCGTCTGGCAATTACCTTTATCGTTTATCATAACGTGGATCATTGCACGCGTTTTGATCGGGGTCATCACAACTGCCATAATACGGGCGCTACCGGAACAAACTCATCGCACCTGGCTCAACAGGTTTCTGGGCATTGTACCCGGAGCTATCAATGGATGGATTATAGCTATAATCATCTCCGCGCTTCTGCTGGCGTTGCCATTGCGGAATAGTATTACAAGCGAAACCCGTGAGAGCAGGTGGGCTACCAGCCTGGCCATGCAATCGGAATGGGCCAACAAAAAACTTGCACCCGTTTTTGATGAAGCGGTCCGACATACCATGAACAGCCTGATGGTGGATCCTTCGTCCAACAGAAATGTTCCGCTCGGTTTTACTGTTGAAAAGCCGCAGGTTCGCCCCTTTCTCGAAATAAGAATGCTGGAACTTGTAAACAAAGAACGTGCAAAAGAAGGTTTGCCTCCTTTAAAAGCCGATCCGGAGATGACCCAGGTGGCAAGAGCTCATTCGAAAGATATGTTTGCCAGGGGATATTTTGCCCACAACTCACCTGAAGGAAAAACTCCTTTCGACCGCATGCGTGCGGCAAATATAGTATTCACAGCAGCCGGTGAAAATCTCGCACTTGCCCAGACGCTTGAAATTGCTCACAATAACCTGATGAACTCACCCGGCCATCGTGCCAATATTCTTCAGCCTGCTTTCGGGCGATTGGGCATTGGTGTACTGGACGGCGGATTTTATGGACTCATGATCAGCCAGGAGTTTCGCAACTGATGATTTGGCTTTCCGATGTATCATTCCCAGGATCCTCCATTTCCATTTCACACATTTTTTAACACTGGGGTTATTTTTTCCTGTTTGCTAATTCACCAAAATGGTATAATAGTTGGAATTTTTAGGATAAAGAATAACTCATGAAACTAGCACCGTTTTTATTTGTACTATTTTTCACACTTCTTGCCTTTAGTAGTTGCGGAGCCGTTGAAACTATCTTTAAGGCCGGGATGTGGTGGGCTTTTTTCCTGGTGGGCCTTGTTGTTGTTATTATTATCATGATCGTATCAAAATTGAGAAAATAAGCATTCGACAACATTAAAAACCAGCAATGAAAAAAGAAATACACTTTGCAGGTATTTCGGGAAGTCTGCGCAAGGGTTCCTATAATACCCTTGTGCTCAAAAATGTCGTTGATCTATTGCCTGAAGATGTCTCGATGGAGATTTTGTCATTCGAAGACCTGCCACTGTACAATGCGGATTACGACATACCTGCAAGCAAGGAAAGACCACCCATTGTCGCAGGGTTCAGGAATAAATTGGCAGAGGCAGATGCCCTCGTCATCGTTTCTCCAGAATACAATTACTCATTACCGGGCGGATTAAAAAATGCTATTGACTGGGCATCGAGGGGCGAAGATTCCCCACTATTAAAAAAACCGGTGTCGGTGATGGGAGCAACAACTGGTATGTGGGGCACGACAAGAATGCAACTGGCGTTTCATTCCGTATTCCAGTTCTTAAATATGCAACCTGTGTACAAGCCTGAAGTACTTATTGCAGGTGCAAAAGAAAAATTTGACAGTTCGGGCATCCTCAAGGATGAGCAAACAAAAGATATCATCAGAAAGAATCTGGAGAATCTGCGGCAGATAGTACTTCATAGCCTTACTTTACACACATCTTAATACATTTGATCATGACAGCTAAAAAGAAAACCGGCCAACCTGGAACACCAGATGGCAAAACCCAGGGGAATACCACAAGGGACAATAATATTGTCAACGAAGAAATTAATGCCACGCAGGACAACGTCACGGGAGAAGAACGCAAAGCTCTCTCAGACGCAGCAAAAAAATCAGTTACAAGAGATCAGCAAAATCTCGATGCCGCCAGGCTTGATCAATATGATGAAGACGGGGAACCATTAAACGAAGGAAGCGGCTTCGGTGGCAATGACCTGGATGTACCAGGCAGTGAACTTGACGATGATAACGAAGAAATAGGCGAAGAAGATGAAGAAAACAATCCCTATAGTGTAGATGAGGAAAATGAAGACAATGATATAAATACCAGGCAATAGAAATTGATAGCGGATGAACAAATCTGCTAATGACCTGTTATAAGAAAAACGTCCGCATGCAAAACCGAAGCCTTGGGAAATCAACCCTGAAAACAGCACCGCTCACACTTGGCACCAATGTATTTGGATGGACTATTGATGAAAAAAAATCGTTTGAGATCCTGGACGCGTTTGTACACGCGGGGTTTAGTCTTATTGACACGGCCAATTCCTATTCGCGTTGGGTGACGGGTCATAAAGGTGGTGAATCGGAAACAATCATCGGTAACTGGCTGAAGAAAAGCGGAAAAAGGGATCAAGTGATCATCGCTACAAAAGTTGGGAGCGATATGGGCCAGGGCAGAAAAGATATTTCCCAGGAACACATACTTAAACAGGCCGAAGATTCATTAAAAAGACTGCAGGTCGATCATATCGACCTATATCAGACACACTGGGATGATGGCATAACGCCGGTAGAGGAAACTCTTTCTGCCTATGCGCGCCTTATCGCCGAAGGGAAAGTACGTTATATCGGCGCGTCCAATCTATCTCCACAGCGGTTGTTGGACTCCCTGCAGACCAGTGATAAAAGCGGTCTGCCACGCTACGAAACATTCCAGCCAGAGTATAATTTATATGCGCGTGAAGGTTATGAAAAAGAGATTGAAAAGATCTGCCTTGATCACCAGCTAGGTGTCATCAATTATTATTCCCTTGCAGCGGGCTTTCTTACTGGTAAGTACCGGTCGGCGGACGACTCGTCCAAAAGCGTGCGTGGGGAGAGTAACAAAAAATATCTCAATGAACGCGGTTTCCGCATACTAAACGCTTTGGACGTAGTAGCTAAAAAATATGATATACCACAAGCCAGTGTTGCGATTGCCTGGCTGATCGCACGGCCTTCGGTAACGGCGCCAATTGCCAGTGCTACCAGTCTTTCCCAAATGGATGCGCTAATAAAAGCGACGACAGTGACACTGGATAATGAAAGCATGGAACTGTTGAACAGTGCCAGCGCGTGGAAATAATTGCAATCTGCTTCACGGCTTCTACCTCCTCATACTTTCAAAAAAATTCTGGGCTAATAGAAACTGATACTGCATTTTCGCAATTAACCTAACTTTCAGCAAGATTTAATATTGCAAGGCTTTGTCGTCCAGCATCCAACCATCACCCGATACGTCGGCAACCACTTATTCTAAACGGCAGATACGTGTCGCGGTTTCCTCCTTTTTTTTCTGTCAGGGCCTAAGTTTTGCAACCTGGGCTAGCCGAATACCGGATATAAAAACAGCGCTCGGACTTTCTGATGCAGCGCTTGGAATTATATTGCTGCTTCTGCCTGCGGGCCAACTTACCGCTATGCCTTTTTCGGGAAAGCTGGTCACCCATTTTGGTAGTAAGAAAGTGCTGAGAATCTGTGCTTTTCTATATGCTTTTTGTCTTACCAATCTTGGCCTGGCGACACAGCCCTGGCATCTCGCTCTGGGTCTTTTTTTGTTTGGTGTTTGCGGCAATATGTGCAATATCTCAGTTAACACACAGGCTATCCGTGCTGAAAAACTTTATGGCCGCCCCATCATGACTTCATTTCACGGGGTATGGAGCCTTGCAGGATTTGCCGGTGCTGCTATCAGCCTCCTTATGATGTCCTTGAAGATTTCCCCGTATACCCATTTCTGGATCATCGCCACGTTTATTTTTATTGTTGTCACGATTTGTCAGCGATACCTTCAATGGGGCAGGTCATCAGCGGCTATCGAAAAAAGGCCTTTCTTTTCCAGGCCAGATGCAGCGCTGGCCCAGCTGGGTATTATTGGCTTTGTGAGCATGGCCAGCGAAGGAGCAATGTTTGACTGGAGCGGCGTGTATTTCCAAGACGTAGTAAAAGTTCCTGCATCGCTCATTGCAATCGGTTACCTGAGTTTTATGATCGCGATGGCGTCAGGACGATTTATTGGCGACAGGATGATCGGGAGGTTTGGCCGAAAAAAAATGCTGCGTATCAGTGGTGTAATGATCTCGTCAGGTCTGTTCATTTCGGTATTATTCCCGTATATCATCACAGCTACCATTGGTTTTTTGGTTGTTGGATTGGGGGTATCATCGATCGTACCGATGGTATACAGTGCCGCAGGAAGGCAGACAAACATTCCCGCGGGTATTGCGCTCGCTTCGGTTTCCAGCATCAGCTTTCTTGGCTTCCTTATCGGCCCACCGCTGATCGGCTATATAGCTGAACTCCTCAGCCTTCGATATTCCTTTGCCGTCATCGGATTGCTGGGAATCATTATAAGTATAATGGTACCTAAAATAAAAGTGCTGGATTAAACGGGTGATATCACGCTGCCTGGACTCTTTTTGTTGCAGATTACATTATTAAAATCACTGGCAAAACATTCGTTACTTTCATCATCAAAATAATTGCCGATGAAAAAGCTTTGCCTTGCTCTCGCCATCATTGCCTGCCAGTTTTGCGAGGCAGCCGGAAAGAAAGAGATCAGTTCCCCGGATGGCAGGATCAAAGTTGTAGTAGAAGCAACCGACAAAGTCTTTTATTCGGTCTTTTATAACGGGAAGCTGTTACTGGCACCATCCGTAGTAAACCTTGCCCTGGCTGACGGTACTGCACTTACCGGGAAAATATCATTTAGAAAAATTTCCACACGGCAAAATCATTCCCATATTGTATCACCTGTACCTGAAAAAAGAATAAACATCCCCGATGTTTATAACGAGCTGACCATTCGTTTCAGGCAACCCATAAGTCTTGTGTTCAGGGTCTACAACGATGGTCTCGCCTATCGGTTTCTGACACACTTTTCAGACAGCATTATTATAAAAGAAGAAACCGCTGAGTATAACTTTCCGGAGAATCATACTGTATACTTCCCCGAAGTAGTAAAACGAGAGAATGCGGATATTTTTCATACCAGTTTTGAAGAGCCTTACCAGGTCAAATCGCTGGACAGCCTTTTAAATGGTAACTTTTGTTTTACCCCTATCCTTATAGCAC
>JAEYVW010000011.1 GCA_023429365.1 Bacteroidota bacterium | reverse complement strand
ATCAGCAGTTCGGCGTTCCCAAATACCAATAGTTCATTTTCATTTTCCGGCAGGCCCTCAAACTGAAGTGACACTTCGAATTTGTTATTTTGACGTTGAAGCGAAGAAGGTAGCTCCATGAGGATCTCATCAATACGCACCAGATTGATTTCAAGACCTCCCTTATTTCCAGCAGCTTTTGCAAACTCGAGTAAGGTCTGCGTGAGTTTATTCATGTGCCTTACATCCTGTAACACAAAACTCAGGACCTTCTGATATTCTTCCGTATTGCGTTCCCGCTGCAGAGCAATTTCCAACTGGCTTGAAATAGATGTCAGTGGTGTCGATAATTCGTGTGACGCGTTGGATATAAACCGCCGCTGCAACTCAAAGCTTTCCTGCAATCGATTAAGCAGGTCATTGAGGGTTGCGGACAGATCATGCCATTCGTCCTTCGATCGTCCGGTGGGAATGCGACGGGCAAGATTGTGTACCGAAATTTCGGTTACCTCCCGGTTGATATTGCGGATGGGATTGAGCAGTCGCTTTGAGAAAATATAACCACCCACCAGGGTGATGGCAACACCTGCGAGAAAACAGAGAAATAGAATTTTCTTTAACTGGCTCACATATTTTTTCCCTTCTACATCAAGCGCAGCGCATATCACCACGATCCGCGCGTTATTATCGGTATAGTAATAAGACACCACATCACGCTCTCCTTCAGTAAAATAGATTTGTTCTTTGATGCGTGTATCATCGAGCAGTCGATTGGAGACAGCGATGGTGTCATCCTGTTTTTCGCTGTAACTATAAATTTTTCTATTGAGAAAATTATAAGCCTGTACTGATTTATTAGTAAGCGTGATGGTGGTCAGCGAGTCGATACGTTCGACCATGTAGCGGTCAAATAGTTCCGACTGGCTAAGCAGCCTTGCTGTTGTAATGGCCCTGTACGACAACCGGAGGTTGATACGATCTTCACGGGAGCGATAGGAGAAATAATAAATACCCGCGCATACAATACCCAGGATAATAAAAACTACTATCGTAAATAATAATGTTATTCTCCACCTGACCGGCATTGATCAATTGTCTTTTAAAATATAACCCATTCCAACCTGTGTCTGTATCAATTTCTTATCAAAAGGTTTATCTACCTTATTCCTCACATAATTAATATATACATCTATGATGTTGGTATTGGTATCGAAATCAATGTCCCATACATTGATGGCGATATCAGCGCGGCTTACGACGCGATTTTTATTGCGCATCAGGTATTCCAGCAATTGGAATTCTTTTGCTGTAAGATTGATCAGTTCGCCATTGCGGCTGATCTCTTTTGTGTCGAGGTTCATTTGCAGGTCACCAGCGAGTAATATATTTCCCACCGGCTGCCGGTTGCCCGCGCGCCTTAACAATACCCGCATTTTCATCAGCAGCTCTCTGAACTCAAAAGGTTTGATGATATAATCATCCGCCCCGGCATCATAACCTTCAATTTTATCGTTTAATGCCCCCAGCGCCGTGAGCATGATCACGGGGATGTCGGGGTTTGACTTACGTATCAGTTTGCAAAGTTCATAACCATCAATACCCGGCAGGTTAATATCCAGTATCACCAGGTGAAAAACATAAGACTGAAACAGTTTATAACCCAGTTTACCATCATAGGCCACTTCTGTTTTATATCCGTTCTCCATCAAGCCTACCCGCAGGGTATCAGCAATCCGCTGCTCATCCTCCACCAATAATATCCGTTTAGCTTCCATGTATCGGCTTTGCCGGCAAGTTACAATTAATCAGTTGGACATCTTGACCTTAGCAACGCCCCAGGCTTTTCTAATAAAATTTTAATGCATGCTTAATTTCCCCTTAATTCTGCGAGGCTATATTAGCTACGTGCAGATGAGCTTTAAGACCATATTGATACCTGTCGATTTTACGATTAACACAGAACTGGCGCTGCAAAAAGCAGCAGGTTTTGTTAATACGCAGGACGCTCAAATCCATTTACTGCATGTGGGCCGTCAGGTGAAGGCTTATAATCGCATTTTCAGCTTTAGCTATTTTGATAAACCACCCATAAAACTTGAAGACGCGAAGCGTAACCTAGAAGAGCTGGTGAGCCGGCTAAGCCTGGATTATCCCCATATGAAGGTTCACGCTGCGCTACGGGCGGGTGGTAAGGTGGAGCAGGCCATTTTTGAGAAAGCAAAAGAGATCCATGCTGACCTGGTGATTATTGGAAAAAGTTCGGAACACTGGCTGCCACTTTCCAATACTGTGCATAGTGGTCGTCTGGCAAAAAATACAGGCATACCGGTGCTCACCGTTAAACCCGGAGCCATCAACCAGGAAATAAAAACCGTTGTCATTCCTGTAGAAAAGCAATTCTCGCAATCAAAAATTTCAGGACTGGTATCACTGATCAAAAAGACCAGGATACAAATTTGCCTGCTGGCATTTGCGGGTAAAAAAGATAAGACAGATCAGTTGCCGGCGCCACTACTGAACAGTTACCGACTTTTTAAGAAAAATACTTTTGATGAAGTTAGTTTCAACATCATCCGTGATGCAAACAAAGGGCGGGCTGTGTTGGACTTTTGTAAATCAGTTAATGCTGACCTGCTGATCGTCAACCCGGATTCAGAAACCGGGATCGGCTGGTTTAATGAACATATTTCAGACGCCTTACCCGCGGCATCTAAAACACAGATACTCGCGGTGTGATTTTATAACTGCTAATTATTAACATGAGTCGCCGGCGCAAGGCGCGGGTGATAATAAAGGAAAACACAACACAATGAAAAAGATCGCCCTGTTAGTGAGCACGATTGCCGGAGCCCTGGTCTTGCAGGCCCAGTCGCTGGATGCCGGTAAGAAATTTTTTTATTATCAACGTTATCAATCTGCGGAAGCAGCTTTTCATGACCAGCTTAAGCAGACACCCGAAAATGCTGAAGCCTGGTTATGGCTTGTTAAATCCTACGCGGCGCAAAATGAAACGCGCCAGGCTATCGACAGTTTTAAGCTGGCGCCGGCAACACTGAAGGAAGAACCTTATTACATGCTGGCCAGTGGTACCGTGCAGTTGCTGAATAACAATCCCACGGAAGCAAAACAGTTATTTGAAAAAGCCATTGACGAGACAAAAGGTAAGAATGCTACCATTCTTGGTCTGGTTGCCGAAGCAAATGTGGAAGCCGAAAAAGGCGATGTCAACTACGCGATCGAAGTGATCGGCAGGGCTATTAAAAGAGACAAGAACAACCCGGCGCTGCATACCGCCCTGGGTAATGCCTATCGCAAACTTCACAACGGTTCTGAAGCTTTCAAAGCATTCAGCCAGGCAGTAAATAAGGAAGATAAATATGCCGAAGCCCTGTACCAGCTGGGCCAGATCTTCGTAACACAGAAAAACGCCGAGATGTATCTCGAGTATTTCAATAAGGCAGTAGCTGCAGATAACAATTATGCCCCGGCCCTTTATGAATTGTATGAACATTATCTCTATCGTGAACCCGCTAAAGCCATGGAATATTTTAAGCAGTATGCGGCGGTATCTGACAAAACGGCTTCACATGATTATGCCACGGCCGACCTGCTTTACCTGACTAAATCCTATAATGACGCAATTGCCAAAGGAAAGCAACTGCTGACCTGGCCGGATGTTCCACCACGTATTTATAAACTGGTGGCTTATAGTTATGCCGAGTTAAAGGATTCAGTGAAAGCTATGGATTATATGAAACAGTATTTTGTAGCAGGTTCCGACAGCGATTTTATCGCAAAAGATTATGAGACCATGGGCGATCTGTATGTGTCATTACCCAACCAGGAAGATTCGGCCATGGTATATTATCAAAAAGCGGTGGAAGCTACCGCCGATTCATCTGAGCATCATAAATACTATGCACGCCTGGCGAGTCTCGCTAAATCCAGGCAGGACTATGTAAAGCAGGCAAAATGGCTGGGCAAATATTACAATTCAAGACCGGATGCGTCCAATCTCGACCTGTTCAACTGGGGTGTGGCAGCCTATCGGGC
>JAEYVW010000009.1 GCA_023429365.1 Bacteroidota bacterium | reverse complement strand
ACTCCAGGCCGCCGATATCTTTTACGGTTACGCTGTCCATTTTACCAGCTTTGATATCATTATGGAACTTCTCATATATGCTGTAAAACTGGTTGCCTTTTGTGCTATCGTAATTGAAGTTGACCTTGGTTTCGCGGTGGCAGTTCACGCACCATCCCATGCTCAGCTCCGATGCCTGCTTCACTTCATGCATTTCAGGGATATCACCATGGCAGGTCTGACATTGTACATTACCTGCATTTACGTGTTGTGAGTGGTTGAAATAAACATGGTCGGGAAGATTATGGATCCGCACCCATTCGATCGGCTTTGCTTTCGAGGGATCCCATGCATTGGGATTTTGAGGATCAAAGCCGGCGTATTTAAACAATTTGGCGATCTCGGCGGTACCATTTATTTCCTTACCATTATTATCATAGAGCTTGGGGCCCTGCTCATAAGTCGTAATCGTTTTATGACAGTTCATACATACATTCACTGAAGGTATCGCTGCTGTCTTTCCATCCCAGGCGTTACCGTGACAGTAAAGGCAATTGATCTGGTTAATGCCGGCGTGAACTTTATGGGAATAATAGATCGGTTGTTCCGGCTGGTAATTTGTCTGGCGTTGCAGGCCGATCGCGCCTTTGGTAACATAAAAACCACCTACTATAAATAATAGGATTGCGGCCATCGCGATATATACCTTATTCTTATAGAAAGCAACCGGCTCGGGACGCTGAATTCCTTCCACATCATCTGACATTTTTTTCAGGTTACTATTCACCTGCATTAATATCAGAGCGATGATGGCAAGAATTAAAGAGATAATTCCAAATATGATAGAGTTCTGATTGCCACCGCTTACCTCGCCACCGTCTTTATCCCCTGGAGCTGGTGCCTGAGTTAAACGTTCATACTCCTGGTTTACATAACTAACGACGGCGTTTACATCTTCCAGTGTAAAATCAGGAAAGCCGGTCATCATGGATTTATACTGTGCCAGCAGACCCTGGGTGTAAGGATCTTTACCCATATAAGCCCCGGGGTTCTGGATCCAGGCCAGCAATTCCTTGTGGTCAGCCCACTTGTGCCGCTCTTCTAATAAACCAAGAGCCGGACCCGTTCCGTTTTTTACCGGGTGGTGGCAACTGGCACACTTACTCGTAAAAATGGCTTTTCCATCCTGGGCTGAAACAGTAACAACAGAAAATACAAACAGGGAGAGTATGAGAAAAGTCAGTTTTTGGATCGTTGGTTTACAAGGAATCATAGCCGCAATTGATCTGAAAAAATGTGGATAAATAGCTCTAACCGGTTGCAAAAATAAGCTACGAACTTAACAAAAGGCCAACACCCTTAAAAAAATTTTAACCCGCTACCAGCTTGCATTTCAGCGGATTTATGGTGATTTTTTATATTCTGTCAAAATTGTTTGTCATATTACCGTCAGCCACTTTAACATTCGTAAAAATCGAAATCAATAACCGAATGAATGTTTTTCCTCACATTTGCACCGCCGTCACCTGCCACCCGCTAAACGTGACGGCATTCATCCATTCATGTTTGACCGGCTTCAAAAAAAATGGAAGGTCAATGGCCTCCAGGTAATATTGATCCTTTGCACATTTGCTATCGGCGGCAGCCTTACTGGCTATGTCGGTAAGTTAGTCATGAACCTGCTCAATATCGATCAAAGGGCCATATGGATAATTATTTACATATTAGTCGTTACACTTATTTGGCCCATGGCCGTCCTGCTGATCAGCATTCCCTTTGGCCAGTTCCGTTTCTTCACCGGTTACCTGAAAAAAATGGGAAGAAGAATGGGAATAGGGAATCAGGGACCAGGTACACGGATTGAGACCAACACTGCAACGGATGAAAAAAGCAACTAATAACAACCCGGGATCTTCCCAACGCCATATCCAACTGGCCATCTTCGCCTCCGGTGCCGGCTCAAATGCTCAAAAGATCATCGAACATTTTCGGGGATCCAGCCAGGTGGTTGTTACCTTAATTATATGTAACAAACCCGGTGCGGGTGTGCTATCCATCGCGGACCGGGAGAATATTCCCTCAGTTATCATCGAAAAGGAAAGATTTTTCCGGGGCGATACTTATCTACCCGTTTTACAACAATATGGTATCGACTTCATCATTCTCGCCGGCTTTTTGTGGAAAGTGCCACAGCCGCTGATCGAAGCATTTCCCAACAAGATCGTCAATATTCATCCGGCCCTGCTCCCCAGGTACGGCGGCAAGGGTATGTACGGACATCATGTTCATGAAGCGGTGCTGACTGCCGGTGAAAAAGAGAGCGGCATCACGATACATTATGTAGACGGTCACTACGACAACGGCGATATTATTTTCCAGGCAACATGTCCCGTACTTCCAGGCGATACTGCAGATACGCTCGCACAGCGCATTCACCAGCTTGAACATTTGCATTATCCGAGGGTGATTGAGGAAACAGTGTCGAGGTAGGGAATTTGGAATTTGGAGTAGTTCATGACTGTTTAGGGGTTAATTCATGATGGCAGATGCGGATTCCAATTACCGGAGAACGTTGCGCCTAATTCCCAATTACAAATCATTGTTGTCCGGAATAAAATCTTGGATAGTTGTCAGAACCTTTGACCCGCGCGGCATCTATGACTTTTACATTTACAGGGGCTTTGCTTTATTTTTCCTGGAGACTCTTACTTTTGCTGGCCGTAGTTGAAA
>JAEYVW010000497.1 GCA_023429365.1 Bacteroidota bacterium | reverse complement strand
ACACCAGGCAACTCGCCACAAAGCTGATGAAGATGAAATAAATATATAATGGGAAAATCGACATCTCAACTGGGGCTAAATGTATGACTATAAAAGAAAAAACCTCCCGGTACGGGAGGTATAATTTTGTTAATCAGAGCAGTGTGGTTATACGACGATCAGGCCTTCTTCGCCTTTGTCGACAATAGTAATACCAATACCATCATCATCTTTCACAATGCAATATGGAGGACAAATTCTTCCTGCATTCCAGGCAAGTATGCTGGACTCTTCTCCATTTTTGATATAAACATCTTTGTTTGCTGGTCCGTTCTCAGTTTGTCTTTGCTTTGTGGCTACCAGAGCTATTGTTTGACGCCCTGCATATAAAGGATTTTCTGAATAATCTTTGTCGTAAGCGCCAAAGTACATTTTTATGCCATCGGCTCCATGGTCTTTGCACATAGCCATAAATTCTTCGAGCTCTTCAATGCTGTACCAGACACTTAATGAATCTTCTTTGCCCAGGCGTTTTGAATTATGTACCCATCGTTCCTGTTTGTAATTCTTAACTACTGTGTCTACGTGCCTGGTGTCAACCTGCTTGCCCGCCTTTAATGATTTTTTTTGAATTGTAGTCATCGCCTTAATTTTTTTGATCGCAACTAATATTGGTTGCATCATAAAACTATTAAGGAACTGATCGCGGACTTGACCTAAAACCTTGATTAATTTAGTAATTACAAATTAAGCATATTCATAAGGTTAAGATTATCAAACTTTAGTGGTTAAAATAATAAAAAAATACCGTAAAAAAAGGGAAAAAATACCGTGAAAACACCGTTAAAATATCCCGCTAAAAAATGATTTTCAATGACGCAAAAAGATAGAATATTCAAACAATTCCCACCCTGCCAGAGAAGACTGCCGATGTAAATGATAAAGAGCCTTAATATTTGACCTGATGAGCCGGGAGATTTACATCTGGAAAAAAGCACCATTCATTAGAATACTATTTCCGCTTATTAACGGTATCATAATGCAATGGCATGCTCCGCTTTCCAGGGTCATCTGGTTCATCATACTGGCGATTGGCGTACTGCTTATTATATCCTTCTCATACTTCTCCGTATTTCAAAAATTCCGTTATAAAATACTTGGCGGGGTTGCCACCCTGATCTCATTCACCGCCCTAGGCGCCTTACTGGTCTGGTTCCAGGATATCCGCAACGCAGATTATGCCCTGGCGAAAAAACAGCCGGAACATGCAACATTCATCGCTACGCTTTCGGAAACACCCGTAGAAAAAACGAAATCCTTCAAAGCTAATGCGATGGTCTCCTGCTTTGTTTTTAACAATATTAGGTTTCCAACTAATGGAAAAATTATTATTTATTTCAGGAAGGATTCGCTCTTACCTCCAGCCAATGGCAGCAGGATTATTTTCAAAAAACCGCTGCAGCCTATTAAGAATTCCGGAAATCCGGGAAGCTTCGATTACGAGCGATATTCGTTACTCCAGGGCATAACACACCAGGTATTCCTGGAATCTTTAGACTGGGTAATCCTTCCCGGCAACAATAAAGAATGGCTGCCATCTTTTGTTGAAAAAATCAGAGTCGCGGTACTACGCATCTTAAGAACCTACATAAAAAGTGAAAAGGAACTTGGCCTGGCAGAAGCATTGCTGATCGGATATAAAAATGACCTGGATAAATCTCTGGTTCAATCCTACAGCAATACCGGAGTGGTACATATTATCGCAATCTCGGGGCTGCATCTCGGATTAATATACTGGCTGCTGGTCATCCTGCTCCGGCCTCTTCAAAAAAGAAAACATGGACGCTGGCTCCGTCCTGTTACTATCATTACCGGGTTATGGCTTTTTAGTTTGCTTGCCGGTGCACAACCCTCCATACTTCGATCCGCAGTGATGTTTTCCTGTATTGTTTTGGGCGAGTGCACTAAAAGAAAAACATCTGTTTTCAATACCCTCTCCCTGTCCGCCTTCGGACTTTTATGTTACAATCCTTTCTGGCTCTGGGACCTGGGATTCCAACTATCATATTCCGCAGTACTTAGTATCGTCATTTTTATGCGCCCGGTGTACGATATCTTCTATATCAAAAACAAGCTTCTGGATATGTTATGGCAAATGTCTGCGGTAACCCTTGCGGCGCAAATTCTTACTACGCCTGTCAGCATTTATCATTTCCACCAGTTTCCCATTCTTTTCCTGTTTACAAACTTTATTGCGGTACCACTATCAAGTGTTATTCTTTTAGCCGAAATACTCTTGTGTGCCATTTCTTTTTTTCCCTGGCTGTCTCTCCAGCTAGGCGCTGTGATCGGTTGGTTGATCCGCCATATGAATAATTATATTGAAAAAACAGAGGGTATTAACTTTTCACTATGGCAGGGATTACAAATAAATACTTGCCAGGTGATCTTACTGTACCTGTTTATCGCCGGGTGCAGCTATTGGTTGCTCGAAAAATCAAAAAAGGGACTTACAACAGCCATGCTGGCGCTTATGGCCTTCTTTGTACTCAGAGGATACTCTTTCTGGCATGCATCTGCCCAGCAAAAGCTCATCGTCTATAATATCTCCAAATATCAGGCTATCGATTTCATGGATGGTCGCAAACTGGTATTCAGGGGCGATCCCGAACTTCAAAAAGATGATTTTTTACAAAACTTCCACCTGAAATCATCCAGAACACGCCACCGAATACAACCTGCTGAAAAAACCAATCGCATCCTTGAAAAAAACTGCTTTGTCCGCCTGGGAGGCAGGACAATCATGATGCTAGATTCCACTATTTATTTTTCATCCCCGCGACCCATAACGATTGACGTTCTCGTGTTATCAAAAAACCCGGATCTGCGATTCTCTCAGCTCAACAAAACCTTCGGAATCAGGCGGGTCGTTTTTGATGGCTCTGTGCCCGCGTGGAAATTAAGAAATTGGAAAAAGGATTGCGACTCACTACTTATCCCCCATCATGACGTGAAGGAAAAAGGAGCTTTTGTGATGAACCTGAATTAAGTTAGTTTTGCGGCTCCAAACGAGGCATGCCATCCCACACCATCGGGGTGGCATGCTTTATTCAACCCGGTATTATGACAAAAAAAATTCAAT
>JAEYVW010000219.1 GCA_023429365.1 Bacteroidota bacterium | reverse complement strand
CATATAATTTGTTTGATGGTTGTTATTCAACCCGCGCACAAACCTCCAGGTTTATGGTATCGGAGACGCAGCGGTGTAAAGCAAATATAGGTGTAGCAAAATAAAAGCTAAATGGCGAGAAAACAGCTATGCAAATCCGTGTAATCACTACAAAGCATACCCGGTCTGAAATCCGGGTTTGCTTTTAAGACAATATCGAAATAGTATCAGATGATGCTCTGGATTATTCCGAAAGCCAGAATGAAATATTGTATTCAGTATCGGCGAGATAACCATATTTGCCAAATACTACTGTTTTGGAAGTTTCCGGTTTGCCGCTGTCGTGACGATAGTCGAGTAACAGGGTTTTGTTGCCGTGAACAGCTTTAACGGTATATTTTCCAATTGGAATATCTTTCGCCATAAACGTGCCTGCTACATCTTCAATGGTTCGCTCGATCGCGACAGCAGGAGTGCCATCAATCAATGTTTCACCTGGAAATGGAGTAAATACCAGTTTGACTTCTTCCATCGGAACGCTTACACCAAAGGCGTACACATCCACGTGTGCACCGTAGTAGCCACCGTCGCGCTGGCCATGAAGTTTCCAGACAAAATTCCTGGCGGCATTCTGTGAGGAGTTGAAAGGGTCAGTTTTATCAACTCCCAGGTCAAATACATAAGTCTGTCCCCATGCGGTTTTGCTAATTTTCGCTTTTGCGGTCCAGGATCCGGCTGGATTGGATGGAATATTGATCTTGTATTGGCCTGATGCATCAGAAACGCTGTTCACATGTGTGTCGTACCAAACGGTATGTTCAGCAACGATCGTGGCGCCCGCGATCGCGGTTCCTTTTGCATCGGTTACTTTGCCACTTACAAAGCCGGCTTTGCCTGATGTTTGCTGTATATCGTTGTTGTCCTTGGAGCAACTGCTGAAAACGCCGGCTAACATAAGCAGGCTGAATAATGAGTTTATCATAAGTTTCATTGCAATGAGATAAGGTTTAATTTTTTAAATGCAAGGCAAAGGTGCGTTGCATGAAATGTAGCTGCAATGATGTTTGTTTTGAATTGAGTAATTCAAAGGATAAAATGTTAACCCAATAATATTTTGGTTAGGAAACAATTGTTGTCCGGGGGGTCAGGTGAATCGATGAGTTAAGAAACCACAGCGCCCACAGCGGACACAGTGATGTGATGCCATCAATGGAAAATGTTTGCTTAATCCTTACCGGCGAATGCTGTGCTGTCAAAATAAATATCCCTCGCCTGGCCGCTTTTGGTGCGGATAGAGACAACATGAAAATGCCTCCCGTTGTGGGTGGCTTGTTTTCGCCTGATCAATGAATAACCCGGATAATTATTGGAAAGCCACCTGTATTCTTCATCAAGTCCTGCACGCTCGGTTGTAACCTTAATAACGACTGGATTACTGAAAGATGTACCGCCTCTTAACCTGTCTGTGCGCGAGATCTTTGGTGCTGGTTCTTTTGCGGGTGTTTTTTTCGGAGAAGAACAGGCAATGAAAACTGTTGAAATAATTGTAAAAAAAATAATTCGAAAGTTCATAAGCTATCAACATTCAAACAAGATGCCACAATATAAGGATCAATGCGTGAATGAGAGGACTTAGAAACAGATTTTAGCTTTCAACATACCACTCACCAAGAAAAACAGTTTTTAATGCAGAAGCATAGAGTTGCACCTGGTGATAATAATAAGCCCGTACTTCTTTATGATAATCCTGCGGGCGTTTACTGCCGGGGAATTCCATGGTAAGTATGCGAATCGCATCACGGCTTTGTGCAGGATCGGCATCATCGCATACTGCTGTTGAGGCCCAGGTACCAAGAGAAACTCCGCCGCCGCGATGACCGGGCATGGGTGAGCCCGAAAAATTTCTTTTCTGAGGCATACCCGCCGCCGCGGCAGGTGGATCTTTATAATAAAGGGCTGTAGGTTTTTTATCTAAGTTATTTCCGGGGATATAACCACCTTCATCCTGTATTGTTTTTGCAATGGTCACAGCCAGGCTGCTGTCGGACTCATACCCTAGCGCCATGGCGTTGTGATCGGTACGCGGATCGGCAAAGACACCTGCATTTTCCCGGTTGCGGATGGCATGAAGGTTCACAATCCGCTGGGGACGATACTGGGTGATCAGTTCGAGTAAGAGTGCATTTTCAGTTTCGATTTTTCTGCCCGCATGGTCCAGGCATTGGTACTCGTCGAAAGGTTTTCCCGGTGTGGGCATCTGGCGGTTGGGATCTACGGCTCCCTTGTAGCTATAGCGGCCAATGTTTTCAACTCCTCCGATCAACTGTGGTTTTTGCCTCGCCTGTTCGGCGTTATCGGGAAACAGCGAAGGAATGATGATGACGTTGTAGAAAATGCTGTCGCCATTTTGCAATTGTCGCATCAGTTCAGTCGCCACTTCGATCGATGAGAGTTCCGATCCATGCATGCCACCTATGACCAGCGCGTTCCTCTTGCTCACACCCGGGAAGAAAAAAGCAGTAATATCCCGTCCCTGTTTTGAATGTCCCAAAACAAAGCTGGCTGCTTTTCGGTCGCTGAGGATTTTGCTTAGCTGCTCCGGGTATGAAGTAATCGGTTTTACTTCAATACTGGTTATCGCTACACTTTCGTTTATGTGATTTTTTTCCCAGCCACTGGTTGCCGCTGTAAAAACCGGCAAAACGAGCATAAGAAGTATGATGGTTCTGAGATGCATGGACTTTCTGAAATACTACTGCTAGTTAAGGAATAAGAATGCCTGTTTATATCCCGTTTTCCTGTGATTTTTTTAGAGTTTTATAAATTCAACCCTGCGGTTCAAGACTTTCCCTTCTTTCGATTTATTGTCGGCGATGGGTTGTGTTTCACCCTTTCCTTCGGATTCCAGGCGACCGGCATCTATACCAAATTCATTGATCAGCAAATCTTTTACGGCCTGGGCTCTTTTTTTCGACAGCTCCATATTCGCATTATCATCCCCATCGCTACTGGTATGACC
>JAEYVW010000471.1 GCA_023429365.1 Bacteroidota bacterium | reverse complement strand
GATCTTGAACACAAAGGTGACCAGGTACATTTCGATTCCAATGGTCAGAGAGCAATGGGCAAAAGATTTGCAGAAGCTTATTTGCAAAAATTTGCGAAGAAGGAAAAAGGAAATTAGCAGGAGCCATTAGCTATAATTAAATTCCCCTTATTTGATGTACCGGCTTGCCCACGACAAAAATGTCGGCCAGTTCGGTCCTGTAGTGTGTCCACCACTATGTTGCCGAAATGCGATCTCACCATCTGTCAAGCTGGTTTCAATGAGTGGGAAGTCTGTTGTTCCGAGGTCTTTTTTTCCAAGTAACCTGTACACAGGTCCCGCGTGTACTCCTCCTAAAAACATCCCTTTTGCATCTACCCATTGTCCCTCCACAGTAGGAGAACCCGAACTGATGAACACGGGTCTTGGTGCGCACAATGCAACCAGCTGGTGCGCGTCTACAGGAAGTTCATTCGTAGTAAGAGGTCCTGCATATTTTATGAAATTGCCGGCAAACCAGTGATATTCCGCCGAGGAAGCAAGATTTTCGACCTGTTCGCCAAGAATGCGACGCAATATTTTTGTTCCACCTGCGCCTGATGATCCAATAAACCCGACCGCGATGCGTGGCTCATAAGCCATGGCAACAATTGCCGCTTTACCATACCTGGATAGTCCTTCGATGCCGACCTGCTTTGCATCGACGCTGTTATCTGTTTCAAAATAATCGATTGCCCGGCTGGCGCCCCATGCCCAGGCACGCAATGCACCCCAATCATCGGGCTTGCGTGGGTTACCTTTATTTACAAGGCCAATTATCCCCTTTGTCAAACCTGCGCCATTATCAGCCTGTATACTGGTAGGAACCAATATAGCATAGCCCCATCCTTTTTCCAACACCTGTTCCTGCCAGCTTTTTTGTGGCGCGGTCGTGCTAGGTACGGGTGGTCTGAACCCTGGGGGAAATACGAATCCGAAATGTAACATTACAGGTACAGGCTTATTGTGCTGGCGTGGCGTGGTAAGTGAAAGCTGGATGTCAACATCTATTTGCGGGTAGGAAGAATTATCAACCCGGCCTACCAGGTTTTTTGTCACCGCTGGAATGTCTCCAACCATCGTATCAACAGTATTCAATAATATCCAGTTTACTTTAGGGATTTGCTTAGGTACACGGCCATAAATTTCCCGGTCAAAATCTTCGAGTATTTCAGGGCGTCTTTTATTCCACCAGGTTTTAGCATCGCTTACTTTCTTACCATTTTTCAATAGCAAAGGATCGGGAAGCGAAGTATAGGGCGTCGCCTTTGATTCATCAGTATTAGCCGCATTAGGCGCAGCGGGATTTCCAGAGGGGCCATTGCGTGTTGATGTTATTTTTAATTGTGCCAACATGTTTTTATAGTCGGCCTGCGTTTCCTGTTGTTGTATTTTGAAGGCCTTATCACGTTCCTGCCATTGCCGGATATGCTCTGCCGTTTCCACCATCGGTGCCACCCAAATATCTTTTTCGTTTTGTTTGATGAATTCCAACACCTCGCGATGTGCCTGTAAGGAAACATTAAGCGGGTTTCCGCCACCCACGCCATGAAATAATATAACCAGTAAAGAATTCGTCTCCATCGCCTTTTTCACCCATTCGATCATTTGATCACCGGATTCTCCATTTACGCCATAACAATCCACGTTATACAGATCTATTTCATTGATCTTTTGCATCCGGCTTCTTACACCCCTCGCAGCTACAAAATCTTTTTTCAGGTCGTCGATAAATGATACATCTCCGATCTTCATATCGCCACAGGTGTACGCGAAAGTTCTTGAGGTTTTTCCATCTATTGCCTGGAGGAAGAGATTTGTCATTTTGATCTCATTCTGCATACGTGCCACAGTGTATCGTTTCATATCGATTTCAGGGCCTACCCAATCACGACCAGGCATACCTCCCAGGCAGGGATGAAAAAGGGTGTGATTGCCCAGTTCATGCTTGTCGGCAAGTGTTTTCCATTCATTCAACCTTGCCTGCATGGATGTGGAGAATGCAGTTACATAAAATGTTGCCTTCAATCCTAGGCTATCCAGGAGCGGGGCAGCATTGTCTAGATGCTGATCGATCGCGTCGTCATACGTAATCACGACAGCGCATTTTTTCCCTTTCCAGGGCTGGTTGAATTGAGAGAAACCACTTAAGGATAAAAGCAATACAATGGGAAGCAATAGTTTTTTCATACCTATTTTGTTTAGGTGTTAGTTTTGACTACACCGCATTTTTACAACTATTTTCTAATACTGTTTCAATATTTTGTTTTCTAGCCGGAAAAAGTCGAAGTCTACAAATCCACCGACACTTTGTGTTGCATAGTTGAACAGGCCAAAGCGATAGCCCATAAAATGTGGTAGGGTATAAGACATCTTCAGGGGCACACCAATAGGTTTCCAGGATTCTCCATCCAGGCTGTAATAAAAGTTTGCTTCATCTCTGAGATCTCTGAAATTGCAGTCTGCTCTAAGGTACACTTTGTTTTGTGTGAGGGGCAGTCGCTTTTTTTCTATCGGCGCACCCGATTCAGCGCTGACCATTACGATTGATTTCACGCCATTTTGATAATTAACAGCAACAAATCCAAATTTTTTCTGGAGTAAGGCAAGTCCGGCCATATCGCCGTTTTTCATATTTGAAATATCAAGTGATATGATGCCTGAGCTTTCTGGGCCGAAACTGCGCTGTGTTAAAGTATTTCTTGCGAAAAGAAAAGATGTGTCAATCCTACCTGTTCTTAAACGTAAAAAACCATTTCGTTCGCTTACCGACCAGTTCCTGTGATCGGGATTGTGATTCCATTGCCACACTAATGGCAGGGCCGGGTCAGACTTTTTCCTACTAAATTCATCGGATGCTACAATCCCGGGTTGCAGCCCGCTGCTGGCAGGGAGATCCAGGGTATCTGGTATTTTACCATCATTTCCCAATACAGGCCAGCCTTCTTTCCATGTAACGGGCACCAGGTAGGGTATACGACCTACTGATCCATAATCGCGAAACAGGTAGGCGAACCATTTTTTATCGGGTGTATCGATCAGGCCACCCTGGGCTACACCCCGATCCTGCAGCGCGATACGGCCTTCATAAGGCCCGGTGATCTTATCAGCCCTGTGGATAATGACTGTACGCATACCACCCTTTGGCCACACAATGTTGAACAGGTAATATTTTCCATCGATTTTAAATAATTGCGAACCTTCGGATTGAAGTCCAATATCTGAACCGGCCGGGGCACTTGCATTTTCTATGATGATCTGTTCAGTGTTGCTTTTGACGGCTGAAGCATCGGCTGTAAGTTCGAACAGTTTCAACCTACCTGCTCCATAGATTAAATAAACCCGACCGTCATCATCAAAAAAAATGGTATGGTCGTGGTAAGAGGGTTTAAGACTTGCACGGCGCCATGGGCCAGTCTCGATATTTTTGGTAGTATAGATATAGGTTCTATTTGTTGTTTGTGAAAAAGTTGAAACATAGTAAACGCCGTTGTGAAACCGGAGACAGCTTGCCCAGGAACCCCTGCCGTAGGTGCTTTTGCCATTTTCAAGATTTAATTCTTCAACATCGGCCAGGGTATCATAAGCGTAGTTGATGATCTGCCAGTTTACCAGGTCTTTCGATTTCATGATGGGTACTCCAGGGCTCATGTGCATGGTCGTACTGCTCATATAGTAAGTATCGTTTACCCTGATCATCGACATATCGGGAACATCTGCAAAGATCACCGGGTTGGTCGCCTTTTGATGCTGGGCAGAAACGTGAATAGACAAGAAAAAAATGAAAACTACCAATCCGGTAAGCAGCCTGTTCCAAGAATGCACTAAATGGCTATCATGATTTTCTTGCGAATTCTTATTGAGCGAGATTTGATAGTTGCAATACATCGTTAGTTTTGATACACTTTGAACACCACGGCTATTTCATTTGGGATAGCGCGGGGTATGTCTATTTGGACATTAACCGCAGTTTGACGCCAGTTGATTTTCTCTTTACTTCCCAGCAGTTCTATCCGGGTTATTTTTTTCACGCCATTCGCGGCTGACAGGCTTTTTAAGTTGATCTTGTCTGT